>NZ_JAUBSD010000040.1:0-59475 GCF_036704575.1 Microcoleus sp. K5-D4 | reverse complement strand
CCGACGCCAATTCCTGCGGAAACTCCGACGCCTGCGGAAACTCCGACACCAATTCCGACGCCAATTCCGATATCTGCGGAAACTCCAATTCCGACGGCTAAACCTGGGGAAACGCCGATCGCCAATCAGAATTCGATCGCCCCAACCACATCTCCAACAACCGAAACCCCCACACCTGCGCTAATTCCTGCAGCTTCGGAAGACTGTATGTGCGATCGAATCACTTTACCCGATCGCACTTCCATTGCCGGCCCGAATATCCCTGAAAATATCCTCAACGGTACTGACGGTAAAGATACTCTAACCGGCAGCGATATTAATGACATCATCAACGGTTTCAACGGCAGCGACTGGCTAAATGGTTTTGTCGGCAGCGACAATATTTACGGTGGCCTTGCTAGCCCAGTTACTGTTGGCGCGGATGCAGACAGCGACACCATATTTGGCAACGAAAATAACGACTATCTCCTCGGCCACGCTGGGAATGACATTATTTATGGGGGTAAAGATCATGATGTGGCGATCGCAGGCAAAGATAATGACGTAGTTTGGGGCGACAAAGGCAACGATACCCTACTTGGCGATGAAGGTAATGACAGTTTATTTGGTGGCATTTCTGATGCGTCTGACAGTGACTTGACAGGAAAAGATTTGCTTTTTGGCAATAACGGCAACGACGTTTTGTACGGACAAGAAAGCGAAGATACTCTCAGCGGCGGCAACGACAATGATACCTTACAGGGCGGCAAAGATAACGATATAATTTGCGGCGATTCTGGCAATGATTTGCTATTTGGAGATTTGGGAAATGACACCATCTGCGGTGGCGATGGCGAGGATACGATTTTCGGAGATATTGACAATATCGCTACCGAAGCTAGCAGTCAACAAGATTATTTGTGCGGTGGCAGCGGCAATGATTTAATTTTTGGTAATCAAGATGCCGATCAATTGTGTGGCGGTGACGGTAGCGATACTCTGTACGGCGGTAAGGGTGATGATACTTTGATTGGGGGAATTGGCGACGACTGGTTGATGGGAGACTTCGGAAACGATACGCTGCAAGGGGGAAGCGGGCGCGATTACTTTTTCTTGACTCCGGGAGAAGGCCAGGATGTAATCGCTGATTTTACGCAAGGTGAAGATTTATTAATTTTAATGGGAGGGTTAACGGTCGATCGACTCAGCATACTTCAAGAAAACACTACAACGTTTATCAAAATTGCCAATACCGATCAAATCTTAGCTAGCCTCAAAGGCGTGCCAGCTAATCTCATCACTCAACAGGATTTTACAGTAACCGGGCTACCTGGTTTGCAGATAATATCGAATCCGGTTGTATCACAATGATCGCTAATATCATGTCCGATCGATTAACTATAATATCCCGGTCGGGGCGGGTTTGTGAGATTGTCAATTATTGGCAGGTATTGTTGGTGAGGGGAACCCCTAAAAAAATCGCGATCGCTCGACCTGACATAATATGAGACACTACTTAAATCTTTCGTATAGCGTCAGCAAATAGTCATATCGCATTGATTTATCCTCTCTAAAATTAATCTAGCCTGCCTTCAGAAGGTAGGCTAGGGCGATCGGGAGGAGTATAGAGTCAAACACAATATTGGTACTAGACTTGGGGTTAAGTTGAAACTGTAGGGTGCGTACTTCGCACCCTACAGTCTCTCATTTCCAGGCTCGGCTTTGTATTTAAACCGGAACCAGAGTCGGTTCCAAAGTTGCCACTAATTTGAGATTGTACTCATATTCAAAACACGGCTTTTTATAATCCAAACTCCACAATTCTAGAGCGCAATTGTCTTCGGGATTGAGCGGTTGTAGGCGCAAGTGAAACTCTCTAACTTCCGGGCGATATTCGCATTTAAAATCAGAAATTGCGCCTATTTGCCGCCTATCTAAAGCCACAGCTAACCGCAGAAAAGGATGCAATTTATTGACGAATTCACGGTATTTTTTCGGAAGAGCAATAAAGTTTTCGTGCTTCTTTTTGGGAGGATTTTTCCGGTGATAGCGAGCCAAATTGGCAATTACTTCAATCTCTGTTTCAGTGTAGCCCAATAACTCACCATTGCGAATTAAATAGTAAGAATGCTTGTGGTGCGCTGAATGACTGACGTACAAACCGCAGTTGTGCAGAATTGCGGCAGCCCACAGCAACTCGCGTTCTTCACTTCCCCAGTTGTGTAGAATTCCTTGAGTTTGGTCGAAGAAGTTGAGAGTAAATGCTGCGGTTCTTTCGCTTTGTTCTAAATTGACTTGATATTTCTCAGCCATGTGGTGAATGCTGCGCTGGCGGATTGAACCTTGATAGCGTAAGCGGTTTTCAATTAAACCGTGCGCCAGCATCCAGTCAACAATTACCCCTTCTCTCAGAGATCGATCGCAAACCGTCAGCGATTCAATTCCTAATAGTATCATAGCTTCCTGCAAAATCAAAGCGCCTGCCAGAATAATTTCCGCCCGCTTGTCCGACATTCCCGGAATTGCCAACCTTTCGGCATAAGAAAGTTTGCGAAAGCGATTGACTAAATCACGCAAATCTTTTAAACTTAACTGATATCCGGCTAGGGGACTCGGCACTGTTCCCAACTTTTCGCGAGCATTAATTGCCGCTAGAGTTTCGATGGTTCCAGCAGTGCCAATCAAGCGCAAAGGTTCGCCCTCATGGAATTGAGATCGCAATTCGTCGATCGGTCTTTCTAGCGAAATCCGAATATAAGCTTGCAAATAAGCAAACTCCTCCCTGCTAATCGGGTCAGTTTTGACAAATTGTCCTGTTAAGCGAACAGCACCAATTTTTGTACTGGTGAGACAGCGAGGCTCAGAACTGTCTCCTAAAATCAACTCCGTAGAACCGCCACCAATATCAATAATTACCTGCGACTGATTGTTAAACTCCATACCCGAAAGAACGCCGAGATAAATTCTCCGCGCTTCTTCTTGACCGGAAATTAAACTAACATTCAGGTCTAATTCTTCAGCAACTTGTTTCAGAAAATCCCGCCCGTTAGGGGCTTCCCGAACTGCACTGGTAGCCACAGCGATAATTTGTTCGGCATTGAAAGTTTTAGCAATATCTTGAAAACGGCGCAGAGTGGCGATCGCCCTTTCCATAACCTCGGACTTCAAACACCCTGTCTTAACCTCACAATCGCCCAACCGAACCGTATCTTTTTCTCTAGCAATAATCGTAAACGCGGGTAATTTCGGATCGATGCGCGCCACCACCATGTGAAACGAGTTAGTACCCATATCAATAGCAGCAATAATGCGATTTGACTCCGCAGAAGCAAGTGAATTAACCATTGGAGTATCGGGGTTGACAGATATTTATGATTATTTCACGAATCCAGTGAGGCATTGTATTAAATTAGCAAAAATTTGGAATTGCTGACTGGTCAAGACTTTTACCTGTTTTAAATTTCGGCAGAAGTGCGATCGCCAGCAGAGATAGTAAGTGATTGTGCCTAAAATTTGATAAAATCTAGAGTTAAAAATATGAAATCTAGAATTGAAATGCTTAAAGAGCCCGATCGCCAACCCGAATCCACATTGCTAACTGTCGTGAGGCTTTTGAGATGGGACAAACCAGCAGGAAGGCTGATTTTAATGATTCCAGCCCTCTGGGCAGTCTTTTTAGCAGCAGACGGGAGGCCGCCCGCAGCATTGGTGGGCGTGATTGTGTTGGGTACCTTAGCCACGAGTGCGGCGGGATGCGTCATCAACGACTTGTGGGATCGCGATATCGATCCCGAAGTAGAAAGAACGCGATCGCGCCCGCTAGCATCCCGCGCCCTCACCGTGCGAACTGGAATCGGAGTTGCATTAATTTCCTTTGCTTGCGCGGCGATTCTCGCTTTTTATCTCAATCCTTTAAGCTTCTGGCTGTGTGTCGCAGCCGTACCAATAATTATCTGCTATCCGCTGGCCAAAAGATTCTTTCCAGTGCCGCAATTAGTGTTATCAATTGCCTGGGGTTTTGCAGTCTTAATTAGTTGGAGCGCTGCCGTCAATGAATTAGAATTAGCGACCTGGTTGTTGTGGGGAGCAGTCGTGTTTTGGACGATGGGATTTGATACAGTTTATGCGATGAGCGATCGGGAAGACGATTTGCGTTTGGGGGTGAATTCCAGCGCGATATTTTTCGGGGACAATGCTGCTAATGCTGTGGGTTTTTTCTTTGTTGGTACTGTCGGTTTGTTAGCAGCAATGGGAATTGATCTGCACTTGCACATTGGTTTTTGGATGGCAATTAGTGCGGCGGCTATTTTGTGGTTTTTGCAGTACAGTCAACTGAAGAAAGCGGATCTTCCTAAGCTTGTTTACGGTCAAATTTTTCGCCAAAATGTTTGGGTGGGGTTTGTCATATTGGCGGGGATGATTGTTGGAGAGATTTTTTAGTTTTTTGTATGGCTTTTCCTGCAGGAAACGGGTATGAAACTCCAATGATTGAATTTTGACAGAAGAACTTCCCATTGATTTAAGCCTCAAAGCCTGTGTCTCTCTGCTTTGTATCGAAGTCTCCAACGGCTGCACATCCCCGAAAAAAGGGGGACGAGCGATAGCTTATTCCCCCTTTTTCACGATTATTATACAGAAATATACTGAGTTCAATATACTTAGTTATCAATCCAATTAAATTATTTTTTTTACATAAATTAATAATGTGCAGGCTTCTAAAAACTGATATTTTTTTGTTACACAAAATTTTACTCAATTATCCTAAATATTGCTGAATAAAAATAAATACAAACCGATTGTGACAGGTGAGGCTGGGGCATCTGGCTAAGAAAGATCTAGATCCGTTTCTCAGCGAGATTCAGAAGAGTTCTCGCTCTTTCAAAAATGCGATATATCCACCCCAAAACTATGAAAAAAATCATCATTGGCATCATGGGCCCCGGCGATAGTGCCACATCAACCGACTTAGAAAACGCCTATCAACTCGGACAACTCATCGCCGAAGCAGGATGGATATTGCTAACTGGTGGCAGAAATGTCGGCGTCATGGATGCCGCCAACAAAGGAGCAAAATCAGCTAACGGTTTAACAGTCGGCCTCCTTCCGGGAAATGACACTCGCGGCCTTTCTGAATCTGTAGATATTGCCATTGTCACCGATATGGGAAACGCCAGAAATAACATTAACGTTCTTTCTTCAGATGTAATAATTGCCTGCGGTATGGGGACGGGCACAGCTTCGGAAATTGCCCTCGCCCTCAAAGCTAACAAACAAGTTATATTGTTAAATCACAGCGCCGAAAGTCAAATTTTTTTTAAAGGTTTAGCACAATTTAACATCTTTGTGGTAAACACTGCTGTAGAGGCTATGAATCAAGCTCGCGAAATCCTAGTAAATTCAAGATGAAATCCAAGATGAGACTAAGTAAATTCAACTTTTGTGCGATCGGCATTTTTCTGACTTTGGGGATTTTCGTCAGTACCAAAGCAGACGGAAGAATTGCACAGTTCAGTTTCAGCAACAAATCCACTCAAAAAGTAGCACAAACCCTCCCTCCTCCTCCCCCTTTCGCACAGCCTGTTACCGAACAAGAAGCGCCACCTATTCGCAGCGAATCCGTGCCGGATCAAATAGCTTTAGCAACCCATTTGCAGACCATCAAAGCTAAACTCTACGGTGCTTACTGGTGTCCTCACTGCCAAACACAACAAGAACTTTTCGGTAAAGAAGCATTTACCGCAATTACTTACATTGAGTGCGATCCCAGAGGCAAAGATGCTCAACCAGATTTGTGCAAAGCTGCCAATATTAAAGCTTATCCCACTTGGGAAATTCGGGGTAAATATTACACGGGCCGGCAATCTTTGGAAAAACTTGCTATTTTATCCGGTTATAAAGGCAGCAGCAATTTTCTGCAACCAGTTCCCTCTCCTTAAAAATATCTAAATTAGTTCGCACTCGCACTCGCCCACTAAGAAACCTGGTTTTTGAACCGAGATTAACTGTTTTCAGCAATTATTTTGGTTAAAAACCAGGTTTCTCGCCACCCCTGCGTCCTAGACTATAAATGTAAAGTGCTGATGGCGCACCTAAAATTATGATTTTTATGAACCGAACTTCTGAATAATATGAATTGACATGAAAGTGATCTGGTTATTGAATTGTAATTAGGCGGACAGATATATGTCAATTTCAGACTAGCAGTTATTCAGGAGACTGAAGCGATGCAGTTACAATTTAGCAATAAACAAATAATCTGGACCAGTTTGCTATGCTTTTCGGCAATTGCATTTCCCTTAACGAGCCAAGCTTTAACAGTACAAGAAGTACCGAATCCCCGTCAAGTAAATAGCACTTGGGTAACGGACAAAGCAAACATTCTCAGCGACACCACCGAAACTCAGCTAAATCAAATAATTTCGGATTTAGAGGAGAAAAATAGCTCAGAAATCGCTGTTGTGACAGTGCCTAATACTAAGCCATCGGCGACCCCCAAAGAATTTGCTACAGAATTATTTAACTTTTGGGGGATTGGCAAAAAAGGTAAAAATAACGGAGTTTTATTGTTGATTTCGTCGGGTGAACGCCGCGTTCAAATTGAAACAGGTTCTGGCATTCAAAGCATTTTACCCGATGCACAGGTAGTGGGAATTATTAAAACCGAAATTACGCCCAGATTTAAACAGCAAGACTTTGACGGGGGCACATTAGCCGGGACAAAGGCGTTAGTAAATGTTTTACAAATTCCGACGGTAAATGCTCAATCTCAAACCACACTTTCTTTGGCTCCAATCGTACCATCTCAAGGGGTGAAACCGTCACCAATACCTAGTCAATCGCCAGTTATTAGCAATAGTACATCCACAGGTGAAGATTCATCGAATCTAATCTATGGCTTACTTGGGTTGTTATTCATAGCATTCATAGCATTTATACCTTGCTTCATTATCTTCAGAATATTTCGCAGCTTATTTTCTCGGATATCTCGTTACCGCCACCGCCGTTATCCGCGCAATTACAGCAGTAACAATCGCAACCACGGCAGTAACAGTCCAAATTACAGCATTAACAGCCACAACTATTACGGTGGTGGTGGCGACTACAGCAGTAACAGCATTGATTACAGTAGCACTAGCGACTACAGCAGTAACAGTAGTAGCGATGATTGCGGTGGCTACTACAGCACTAATAGCAGCGACTACAGTATTAGCAACAGCGACTGCGGGGGTAGCTTTGGCGGTGGCGACTCCAGCGGTGGCGGTGCCGATGGCGATTACAGCATTAGCAGTAGCTACTGCGGCGGTAGCTTTGGCGGTGGCGACTCCAACGGTGGGGGTGGGGGTAGCGATTACACCAGCAGCAGTAGCGATTATTGCGGTGGCGGCGACTACAGCAGCAGTAGCAGTAGCGACTACAGCAGTAGCAGTAGCGACTACAGCAGTAGCATTAGTAGCAGCGATTCTAGTAGTGGGGGTGGCGGTGGGGATTGGTAATTCGGGAAGGGAGGCCAAAACTGAGTTTTTTTAACAGGAATTAGTCCCCCTCTGCGGGGACTTTGTTTGTTTAATTGCGCTTTCAACCGCCCAACTCGCTATGGAGTAGTTAACTAAAATACTCTTCAACAATTTTCAAAATCCGCGAGGCTGCCAAACCGTCACCAAAGGGATTAATTGCCATTGCCATTGCGTTGTATGCTTCGGAATTGCTGAGCAATTCTGCCGCTGCTGTGAAAATTGTATCAGAATTCGTACCCACAAGTTTAGCTGTGCCTGCGGAAATTGCTTCTGGTCTTTCTGTGGTTTCTCGCAATACTAAAACTGGCTTGCCCAAACTAGGTGCTTCCTCTTGCAAGCCGCCGGAATCTGTGAGGATTAAATGACATCTCTGAATCGCTCCTACTAATTCTGCGTAATCTAAAGGTTCTGTTAAGAATACTCTTGGGTGGTCGCCCAAAAGAGCTTGCAAAGGTTCTCTAACAGTAGGATTTCGGTGCAGGGGTAGCAGTAAAGCTGTGTCGGGAAATTTATCTAAGATTTGGAGAAAGGCGTGAGCAATTCCTTGTAAGGGTTCGCCCCAATTTTCGCGGCGGTGAACTGTTGCTAAGATAGTGCGATATTTGCTCCAATCTAAATTGGGAATGTTGCATTCTGGTCCGCGTTTGGCGACAGAAAGCAAAGCATCGATTACTGTGTTGCCTGTACGGTGAATTTCTCCCAAAACGCCCGATCGCCCTAAATTCTCTTGGGCCAGCTCTGTCGGGGCAAAATGCAGCCGTGTGAGCTGAGATATCAACCGTCTGTTAGCCTCTTCGGGGTAAGGATTGAATACGTCATCTGTTCGCAATCCCGCTTCTACGTGACCTACGGGTATTTTCTGGTAAAATGCAGCCAAAGTAGCGGCAAATGCAGTCGTTGTATCGCCTTGAACTAAGACGATTTCGGGCTGCAATTCTTTAAACAAGGCTTCCAAACCCTGCAAACTCCGGGATGTAATATCTGTTAAGGTTTGCTGGTGCTGCATAATTGCTAAATCCCGATCGGCTTTTAGATCGAACATTCGCATTACTTGCTCGACCATTTCTCGGTGCTGGCCGGTTAAAATTACTTGGGTGTCAAAGGTGGGCGAACTTTTGAAGAGTTGAATTACTGGCGCTAGTTTAATCGCTTCTGGGCGAGTTCCTAAGACGATACAAACGCGGTGTGTGGCTTCGGGCATGGTAAAATTGGATAGTTGAGATTTGCGAGGGTGTTAAAGGCTCAATATTTTATAGCAGGTTTGAATCGTTGGTTAATAAGATTTATTTTTTTATGAACCGCAGAGGGCGCAGAGGGCGCAGAGGAGTGAAGAGAGATAGAAGGTGTTTTTTTGGGAGTTATATCGTTTCTGCTTGCACTTTTGGTACATTTTTATTTTTTAATTTGTCATGCCCTATCGTTACATTCTATTTTATAAACCATACGACGTTTTAACTCAATTTACTGACAACTCCAGCGAAACTAAACGCAGCACTCTCAAAGACTATATTCCTATTCCTAACATTTATGCAGTAGGAAGGCTCGATCGCGATAGTGAAGGTTTGTTGCTGCTAACCGATGACGGACAAATGCAGCACCGCCTCAGTGACCCGAAATTCGCTCATCCCCGCACTTACTGGGTGCAAGTTGAACGAATTCCCGATGCAAGTGCGATCTCCGCTTTGCAGACAGGTGTCACAATTCAAGATTATCGGACTCGATCGGCAAAAGTGCAATTATTGTTAGAAGAACCACCTTTGCCTCCCCGCGAACCGCCGATTAGATTTCGCAAAAACGTGCCGACAGCTTGGCTGGAAATGACTCTCACAGAAGGCCGCAACCGCCAAGTGCGCCGGATGACCGCAGCAGTAGGGTTTCCGACGCTGCGGCTAGTCAGGTGTGCGATCGGGCCTTTGCGTCTGGAAGGTCTCAAACCCGGTGAATGGCGCGAACTAACTCAAGCCGATTTTAGATTTTAGATTTTAGATTGGGGAATTACAGTCAACCGTCAACCGTCAACCGTTAACCGTCAACAATCAATAATCACCTACTTTCGAGGTGGCAAAATAAAACTTTCGTTTCCATCCTTATCTTTTTGTACCTGAGCTCCCAACTTGACAAGAGCTTGTTTGGCCCTTTGACGCACCACCTTATCAGTTGTTTGAGCATAAACCGTACTCCAAGCAGTAAACCGCACCGGCACGCTATCGGGATCTCGGCGCAAATACTCAGCAGTTGCTCGAAACATCGGCGCCAAATTCTGCCCTTGCGGGCTTCCTTCCACCCAATCAGCGGCCATTTCATGAGAGTTAATTGACTCTGGAATATCCCCCAACAACAGCAACTCATCAAGACCTTTAGTTCGCCACACTATCCAGGATTGGGAATGAAGTTGCGGCGAAACGGCAAGGGCCCTAGTACCACGCTCTATAAAGTTAACAGCAGTTTCAGGCTTTCCCTGATAAAAAGAAATAGCTGTGGAAAGAAACAGGTAGATGTCAGCCCACCGCGGGTCGCGCTGCGTAACTATGTCAAAATAATCTTGGCTCAGATTGTAGCCCGTCACATCTCGCGCTTCGTCGTCGCCAAAATACTGCAAAAATTTGAGAAATGTCCAATCTGCAATTAAATTGTCAAATCCAAAACTAGGGATAGTTTTGAGCATTTTCAGCCGCAGGGCTTCTTGCTGCGCTTCTTGCTGTGCGGCTTGCTTGAAACTGGCATCAGACATTGCAGAGAGCGGCTTTTGCCCCTGAACACCAACAGAGGGCATTCCGCCCAACTCCCCGCTAGACTGCATGGCAACGACCCCCGCCAGCGCTGCTAGACCGATAGCTCCATTAACGAGCAGGCTCAACCACTTACGCGAAAATTGTTCGATTTTAGCTTCCACGGCACTTTATAAATCCAAGTTTTAAATTAAGTTTATTGAAAGAGAGTAATAATTGGTTGGCGATCGACAATAAATCTCGTTAAACTGTCCAAAGGGATGGTGGAGCCTCCACACAATAGTTTAAGTAGTAGTGTGAGATTTTTTAGCAATATAAAATCTCAAATCAAAAATCTAAAATCGAATTGAGCCAAATTCAATGAATCAAGCCCGCAGACGCTTTTCTAAATTACAGGCAGCCCTGTTCAGTGGGGCGATGGCAACAACCGCTTCGATATCTTTACTCGTTCCCGGCCTGAGCCAATCAGTCCGCGCCGAGCTTCAAGATAGCCCCAAAGCTGTCTTAGACGAAGCTTGGCAAATTGTCAACCGAGAGTATGTTGATGGCAGCTTTAACAAGACTGACTGGCAATTGACCCGCCAAGAACTGTTGAGCAAAAACTATACCTCTCGCGAAGCTGCTTACACCGCTCTCCGCAAAGCCCTAGAGAAATTAAACGATCAGTACACGCGCTTCATGGACCCGAAGCAGTACGAAGCGCTGACGAATCAAACCTCTGGGGAACTGACAGGGGTGGGGATGAGGCTCGAAGAAGACGAGAAAACGAAAGTGATTACCGTAGTCGAGCCGATGGAAAATTCCCCGGCCCTGAAGGCAGGGATTCTAGCGGGCGATAGGATTTTGGTGATAGACGGCAAAACTACCAAAGGCATGACTGTCTCGGATGCGGCTCAGATAATTCGGGGCGACGAAGGCACAAAAGTCACGCTGCGGATTGCTCGTGAGGGCAAAAGCGAGTTTGACATCACTCTGACTAGGGCGAGAATTGAGGTAGCTGCGGTTCGCTACAGCCTCAAGAATGAAGGCGGCCAGAATGTCGGTTACATCCGTTTGCAAGAGTTTAGCTCCCACGCGGGCGAACAAATGCAGGTGGCGATTAAAAAGCTCTCGGATCAGAAAGCTGACGCTTTTGTTTTGGATTTGCGGGGCAATCCCGGCGGGTTGCTGCGAGTGAGCATTGATATCGCTCGGATGTGGATGGATACAGGGGCGATCGTCCGCACAGTCGATCGCGCGGGCGATTCTCAGGAAATGAAGGCAAATCGCACTGCGCTCACTGACAAGCCTTTGGTGGTGCTCGTGGACGACAACTCGGCCAGCGCCAGCGAGATTTTGGCAGGTGCTCTGAAGGACAACAAGCGCGCAACTGTGATGGGCGGCCAAACTTTTGGCAAAGCTTTGGTGCAGTCGGTGCATTCTTTGGCTGACGGTTCGGGATTGGCGGTGACGATCGCTCACTACTATACTCCCAACGGTACGGATATCAGCCAAAAGGGGGTTACTCCCGATGTTAAAGTCGAAGTCACCGACGAACAAAAGCTGAAATTAGCTAACAAACCGATGTTGGTTGCTACTAAGGATGATCCTTGCTACGCGCAGGCGATCGCACTTTTGAAAAATACCGCTTCCTCGGCGCGTCCCGTGGCCGCTAATGAGGTTCTTGTTCCTAAAAAGTAAGTAGTTGAAACCTTAATTTATTAACCATAAGGATGAAGATGAAGCCCGCGCCAGCGGGTTTTGTTTTTATGCTTATTGTTAGAGGGTATTAAGTAAATTTACGTGATGCAACGTAAGATACAGATAGTTAAAAAACTGCCTCTATGAGCATTATTCCTTCTTCCTTCTACTTAAGTTATTGGTTAATTGATATCCTGATCCTGATTAAAGCAAATTAGTGGGATGGGGATTTTTTAACCGCAGATATCAGCAGATGAACACAGATGCACGCTGATGGGATTTCCGACTTAATTAGTCATTCATGCGCCGGATAAACTCTAAGGGCAAACCGTCTGTATCGGCAATAAAAGCTACTTCGTAAACATTTTGCCCGATCGCCTGTTGAGTCGGTTCTAACAAAACTTTTAAAGCTTGAAACTGGTTTGGTTGGTCTTTAGCAGCTTCCTCAAACCGTTCTTTCAGAGACTGCAACCAGCTAGGCAAGTCAGTTGTCGCCTCAGTTAAATCGAAAGATAAATGATAATATCCAACATAATGCTCGTCTCCGAAAGCATCCGGTGCGGGTTTTGGTTCCGGGATTTGAATTAGTTCGATGCGTCCGTTGAGACCTTCCATCCAACAGGCTAGAGTGTAACCAGTGGTAAAGCGATCGCTCACAGTAAATCCCAACTGTTCGTAAAAGGCGATCGCCCGGTGTATGTTAGCAGTGCGAATGGAGGCGTGGTGCATTCGATTTTAGATTTTAGATTTGAGAATGGAAGTAGGAATTACAGCTTTGGATTTGAGATTTTAGAGGGTAAATTCGGAATTCGGAATTATAAACGGTCGCAGCATCTTTAGCGCGAAAGCAATAGAGCCTTCTTCCCTCTTCCCTCTTCCCTCTTCCTAACATCCGTTACATCCGTTACATCCGTCGAGCGAATCCGTTGCCGAACTTCCTTCTTCCTTAACTTATTCAAACAACCGAAAGTAGGGATATCTAATCGGAACTCCCGGCTCTTTTTCCAAATCAAAATTAATCACTTCCCAGCAAGGGTCCTCTTGAGGCTCGGGGCTAAAATCCACAGGCAAACCGTACAGTCTCGGCCGGGGCGATTCCGACTGACCGCGCCAAGGCGTGCTGCGTTCCAAATAAGCGCTGATTAAGTCGCGATAGCGTTGGGCAACGATCACGCGAGTTGCTCGGTAGCCTTGAGTATAGAGTCGATCGAGCGCTTCGTGAATTTCAAACCGAATCCCGTCCGGGTGCGTGTGCTGGCGATACCATTCATTCTCCCAGCGGCGCCAGTGCCGCCCAGACTGAAGGTGAACCAGTTCCCCCGTTTTTGGATCTGCCTCAAATGCCCCGTGACGCGGACACAAATAGGTATCCGTGAGCGTTAGAGCCGGAATTGTTTGGCGACAGTGGGGACACTGAATTTCCGGGCCAAACATCGGGTATTGCAAGGCAACTTCAATCATTTATTTGCGTCCCAGCATATTTTCTCTGCAAAAGTCCCAAATACTTTTATTATATCCCGTATCAACAACCAGCTAATCTGCTAGAAGTATAACGATCGACCAACTAATGAGCAATCTCAACGAATCTCAGTCTGCACTTCCTTCATATTGGCCAAGACCAGATCTATCCCAAGCGGCTTTTGTCGCTGAAGGCGCTGTTGTGATCGGCAGGGTAGAGGTGGCTGCGGGCGCTAGTATCTGGTACGGGGCGGTGGTGCGGGCGGATGTAGAGCGAATTGCGATCGGCTCAAGTACCAATATCCAAGATGGAGCAATTCTGCACGGCGATCCGGGGAAACCGACTGTTTTGGAAGATTTCGTCACAGTGGGACACCGAGCCGTGATTCACTCAGCTTACATTGAACGGGGCTGCCTGATCGGGATTGGGGCGATCGTCCTCGATGGAGTGAGGGTGGGAACAGGCTCTATCGTCGGTGCAGGGGCGGTTGTCACCAAGGACGTTCCCCCTCATACGCTAGTTGCGGGAGTGCCTGCCAAACGCCTGCGGGATGTCTCTGAGGAAGAAGCTGCGGAGTTGGTGGAACACGCTAAGCGTTACGAAAAGTTGGCTTTGGTACACGCGGGGAAAGGTTCTGATTTGGGATTTACTGAGGTGAAGGAATAAAGTTTTCAGGATAGTCTTGGACGCATAAAAACCTTCATAACCGGGTTTTTTGCGGTTTTTGCGGGCTGTAACGAAGTATTTTGAAAGAATCCGGGTTTCCGATCCCCCGTGCGTCCAGGACTATAAGACTCACTCTTAATGAGTTTTGTTGAGGTACAAGACTTACACATTTCAAGGCAAATCTGTCATTCTAAGCGTATCGAACAATCTCATAAATGCTAAACTAGAGTAATGAAAATTAAGCAAAAATTTATTGATTAATAATTGCTAACACCGCCAAAAAACTCCTAAGCTTTGAAACATTCCTATATCGATAATCTAAAATCTAAAATCAATTGACATGAATAACGATCGCACATCCAATCCAAACATCCCCCCACAGGCCTGGAAACGTCCCATTGGCCTCGGTTGGGAGAATCCCTATACAGTCCGCTACGCAAGCAATCTCGACGACGGGCCCTGGCACGGAATGCCTCTGGGCGGGTTCGGTGCCGGCTGCATCGGGCGATCGCCCCGTGGCGACTTCAACCTCTGGCACATTGACGGCGGCGAACACATTTTTCGCAGTTTGCCCGCTTGTCAGTTCAGCGTTTTTGAAGAAACTCAAGGCAATAAACAAGCTTTCGCACTGTCCACTGAACCGCCTACTGATGGCAGTTTATCTAGTTGGAAATGGTATCCATCGGAAGGAAGAAGGAAGAAGGAAGAAGGAAGTTCGGCAGCGGATTTTGTAACGGATGTAACGGATAGAATACACCAGGATGAAGGGAGAGGGGTAAAGTCTAATTCTGGCACTTATCATGCTTTGTATCCGCGCAGTTGGTATGTTTACGAAAATGTATTTGAGGCTCAATTAAGCTGCGAGCAATTTTCGCCAATTTTGCCGAAAAATTATCAGGAAAGCAGTTACCCAGTTGCCATGTTTGAATGGGTGGCGCACAATCCTACAGATGCGCCGATTACTCTCAGCATCATGCTGACTTGGGAGAATATTGTCGGTTGGTTTACTAATGCCAATAAGTCGCCGAAAGTGATGGTTCGAGATGATGGTAGTCCATTTTATGACTATCAACCCCGGTGGGGAGAAAGTGCAGGAAATTTGAATTTGTTGGTGGAAGATTTTCACCGGATCGGTTGCGTGATGACGCGGTTGACGGCTGAGGACGAGCCGCAAGAGGGGGATGGACAATGGGCGATCGCAACTATTACTAATCCGGCGGTAGAAGTATTCTATCAAACTCGCTGGAACCCGGCGGGGAACGGTGATGATATTTGGCGCAACTTTTCTGCTGAAGGTTTCTTGTTGGATGATAAAGACGAGACAGCCGCAGCCGCAGGAGAACAGTTGGCTTGTGCGATCGCAGTTCGCTTTACTCTTCGACCGGGAAAAACGCGCAAAATCCCCTTTATTATAGCTTGGGATTTGCCCGTTACTGAGTTTGCATCGGGAGTTTGGTACTACCGCCGCTATACAGATTTCTTCGGCCGCAACGGCAAAAATGCTTGGCCGATTATTCGCACTGCAATGAAGCATTCCGATACTTGGCGCGAAAATATTGAAGCTTGGCAAAAACCGATTTTAGAACGGAAAGATTTGTCAGACAGTTTTAAAATGGCGCTGTTTAACGAGTTATACGCCCTGACAGACGGCGGTACTCTGTGGAGTGCGGCTGACGAACGCGATCCGAAGGGTCAATTTGCGGTTTTGGAGTGTATTGATTACCGCTGGTACGAAAGTTTGGACGTGCGGCTTTACGGTTCTTTTGCTTTGTTGATGCTGTGGCCGGATTTAGAAAAGTCGGTAGTTTTAGCGTTTGCTAGGGCAATTTCTGCCGGAGACGATACGCCGAGAATTATTGGCTGGAATCAAGCTTCGGCTATTAGAAAAGCTGTCGGGGCGACGCCGCACGATTTGGGTGCTCCTAACGAACATCCTTGGGAGAAAACGAATTATACTAGCTATCAAGATTGCAATTTGTGGAAGGATTTACCTTGCGATTTTGTGTTGCAGGTTTATCGGGATTTCCTGTTGACTGGCGGCACAGATTGTGAGTTTCTGCAAGAGTGTTGGCCGGCAATTGTTGAGGCTTTGGCTTATCTAAAAACTTTTGATGAGGATGGGGACGGAATTCCTGAGAATTCGGGAGCACCGGATCAGACGTTTGATGACTGGCAAATGCGGGGGATAAGTGCGTATTGCGGGGGTTTGTGGTTGGCGGCGCTGGAGGCTGCGATCGCGATCGGCGAAATCTTGGAAGATGCAGCACCGGAGATAATTCCTAACCCTCAAGCAAAGATTGCATTATATCACAGTTGGCTGCTACAAGCAAGACCGAGCTATCAAGAAAAGCTGTGGAACGGTCAATATTACCGTTTGGACAGCGAGAGTAATTCCGAAGTAGTGATGGCTGACCAACTGTGCGGTCAATTTTATGCGAAACTGTTAGGATTACCGGATATTGTGCCGCCAGAATGTGCAGTCAGTGCTTTAAAAACTGTGTATGAATCTTGCTTTTTGAAGTTCAACGATGGCGAGTTTGGTGCGGCGAATGGGGTGATGCTGAATGGTTCGCCGGAAAATCCGAATGCGACTCATCCTTTGGAAGTTTGGACGGGGATTAATTTTGGGTTGGCTGCTTTTTTGGTACAGATGGGGATGGAGGATAAAGCGTTTAAATTGACCGATGCGGTGGTGAAGCAGATTTATGAAAATGGGTTGCAGTTTCGCACGCCGGAAGCGATTACGGCGGGGGGAACTTTTCGGGCAAGTCACTATTTGCGGGCGATGGCAATTTGGGCAATTTACGGGGTGTTGACGAATTTTAAATAGGGGAAAAGGTATATAGCAATCCTTGCAGGAGTTGTAATTTTTTTACCCCAACCCTCCCCTTACCAACGGGAGGGAGTGATAAATTAACAAATGATTTAGGATTTATATATTAGTTGCTGAATACAACTAATATATAAAAAATGAAGCATTCAACCCGATTTTTAGCAAGGAAAACCGTTAATTCAACTATCACTAAAATTGACAGTAAAAATTTTTAGCCGGCGATGAAGACACTAATGTTTCATGCTCAAACTAGAGCTATGAAAAAATTTTAAAATGAAACAGCAATGCGAGGATGCGAGGGGTATCGAACTCGGCTATAAATTAGGGATACAAAGGGTCTGAGGGAATTGTGGACACCAATGCAGTCCCCACCTTACCCGTATATAATTTGGAGCGATCTCCAATTTCAAGATAAAATAGAAAAATGTCAAATCCCTTACTTTCCCTCAACTACGAACCCGCCATCGAATCTCTCGGTGGCGACTATTTTGATGAAGTCCCTGCTGCGGATTTTCCGCAGCACATTCTCCGGTTCCGCAATGACAAATTATTGCCGAAATTGGGTTTAGACCCCGCACAAGTAACCGACCAACATTTTATCGAAGCGTTCGGCGAATTTCACTGCGTCCGTCCCTTTCTCGCACTTCGCTATCACGGCTATCAATTCAACCAATATAACCCCAATTTAGGTGACGGTAGAGGCTTCTTATACGGCCAAGTTCGCGGCACCGACGGCAGACTTTACGACTTCGGCACGAAAGGTTCCGGCCGCACTCCCTACTCGCGGGGCGGTGACGGTAGACTTACTCTCAAAGGGGGAATTCGCGAAGTTTTAGCCGCCGAAGCTTTGCACCGGTTGGGAGTTCGGACATCTCGCTGTTTTAGTTTAGTTGAAACTGGGGATGCTTTGTGGCGGGGCGACGAACCGTCTCCGACGCGATCGTCCGTAATGGTGCGTTTCAGTCATTCTCACATCCGGTTTGGAACTTTTGAAAGATTGTACTATATCCGCAGGCCGGATTTAACTAAAAAACTTTTAGATTTTGTTATTGAATATTACTATCCAGAACTGCATTTAGAAGCAAGTAATTCGGCTGTTTCGCCTGCCGAAAAATATGCGCTATTTTATGCAGATTTAGTCCAGCGAGTAGCTGAATTAGTCGCTCAGTGGATGGCGGCAGGATTTTGCCACGCTGTGCTGAATACTGATAATATGTCAATTACTGGAGAAAGTTTCGATTACGGGCCTTTCGCTTTTATCCCAACTTACAAGCCGGAATTTACAGCAGCTTATTTTGACTATTCCGGTCTTTATTGTTACGGCAATCAACCGTTGATTTGTAGGGACAATTTAGAGAAGCTCCAGGAACCGCTAGCAGCGGCGATTCCTCAAGCTGATATGGATGCGGCTTTGGCAAAGTTTGGCGATTATTATAATGCAGCTTATCGGCAGTTGATGCTCAAGAGATTGGGATTTGAAAATTTGCCAGAGGCGGAGGGAGATGAGTTGTTGAAGGTGACAATTAAAATGCTGGCGGAGTCTCAAGTTGAGTATCACGATTTCTTTTTTGAACTGCGAAGACAGTTCGATCGCACTTGGCGAGATGACGCTAGTCTAATTTTTAACGAGGCGGAACCGGCGGACTTGATAGCACCTTGGCGGCAGTTTTATTATCACGTTTTGCAAAGTTTGTCTGCGGATGATATGGACAAAATGGCGGACTGTTTGCGGAGGCACAATCCCGAACAATCGCTGTTGAGACCGACGATTGAGGCGGTTTGGGAACCCATAACTATTGATGATAATTGGGAACCGTTTTATGAATTGGTTAAACGACTTCAAGACCCAGAAAATTGATTGATAATAGCCTTCCGGGGCGGGTTCACCTGCATTTTTTGTTGGTATTAAAGATTAGCGTGAACCCGCCCCTGAGCCATCTAAAATTATAAAAATCTGCTACATAAGAAATATAACACCGAGAAATAACGACTAATGACTAATGACTACTTTAGCTTTTCAATCTCAAATTGTGCATCTTTGTAACCGCCAGTAAGTCCTTGATCTAGAAACATTTTTCCGGCTTTTTCTAAATCGCTAATTGCTCCGGCTTTGTCTCCCAAGGAGCGGCGAACCATGCCTCTACCGTAGTAAGCCGCAGCATAATTCGGGCTGATCCGAATAGCTTGCACGTAATCTGCGATCGCACTATTGTAATTCTTTAACTCCTGATAAATCTTAGCCCGATTGGCGTAAGCTTCAGCATTGTTGGGATTGAACCCGATTGCTGCTGTAAAATCTGCGATCGCCCCCTGCGCGTCACCCCCGGCGCTGCGAGCTAAAGCACGATTGTTAAAAGCATTATAATCATTCGGATTCACTTTCAGCGCTTGAGTGCAATCGGCAATTGCTTTCGGATAATCCTTCAAATTTAAATAAGCAATGCAGCGATTGTTGTAAGGAACCCCATCCTCCTCGCTTAACGAAATTGCCTTAGTACAATCGTCAATTGCCGCTTGATGGGCTCCCAAATTCAACTGTGTACTGCAACGATTAGCGTAAGCATCTGCACTCTTGGGATCGATCGCAATTACCTGAGAATAATCCGCCAAAGCTCCCTGATAATCTCCTAAATGAAAGCGAGTTCTCCCCCGACTGTAGAAAGCATCAACATTCTTAGCATCAAGTTTAATTGCCTCAGTATAATCTCCCATCCCTCCCTGCAAATCGCCGCTCCCAGCACGAGCCAGCCCCCGCGAATGATAAGCTTTAACAAGGTTCGGCTGCAACCGAATTACTTCGGTAAAATCCTCAATAGCGGCCTTGTAATCTTGCAGTTCTAAATAAGCAACTCCTCTTTCATAATATGTGTCAGCATCCCTGGGCTGGAGATTCAAAGCTTGAGTGTAATCCTCAATCGCCCCACGCTTGTCATTAAAATCGTGACGGGCTAGGCCACGGTTAAAATAAGCCTGAACATATTTAGGATTGAGAACGATCGCCTGAGAATAATCCGCAATTGCTTCTTGATACTTTTGTAAATCATAATTAGCATTACCGCGCTGGTAAAAACTCTCAGCATTTTTAGGATTCAATTGAATGGACTTATTAAAAGCCTGCAAAGCTGCCGCCGCATCTTGATTGCGAGACTTTTCAACTCCCTGTTCGTAATATTCCTTAGCTTTAATCGGATTGGGGCGGCTCCAATAACTAAACAGAAATATCAGAAATATCGCCGCCCCGACGCCCGCCAAAATCAGCAACCCAAATCGACTTCCCAAACGTGAATAAAAACTATCAGAAGACACTAAGCTGGGAGAAATACTTTTCTTGTGAGCCGTATTTACAGGCTCTTGGCGGTGCCTCAACTTGCTGAGAGCTACCAAAACTTCGTCCGCAGATTGATAGCGCTTGGCAAATTGGTGACATACCATTTTGTCAATTATATTGGCTAATCCCACAGAACATTGAGATCGGTTTCGCCAAACAATTTCCCCCGTATGAGAAGGACTCGGATCTTGCAATTTTGGCAAATCCGTACCGGGTAAACCAGTGATAGCTTGGACTGCCATCATCCCGACTGCATAGAGGTCGCTGCTAAATTGCGGGTTGCCTTGAAATTGTTCGATCGGCATATAAGCCGGAGTACCAGTAGCAATGGTTCGCGGAAATTCTGTATCGTAGTCACTGACGTGATTCGCAACTTCTTTAACAGAACCGAAGTCAATTAAAACTAATTTGCCGTCTGGTTTGCGGCGGATTAAGTTGGAGGGATTAACATCGCGGTGAATCACTCCCTGAGAATGTACGAATGCGAGAACTTGTAACACTTCTTGCAACAAATCCACCACTCGTTCTTCTCGCCAAGGTTGACCGGCCACAATTTCCCTATTTAGGGCGTGTCCGGGCACAAACTCTTCAACGAGGTAGAATTGATTGGCTTCTTCAAAATAAGCTAGTAAAAATGGGATTTGATCGTGTTTTCCCAGCTTTTCTAATATTTCTGCTTCTTGTTTAAATAAGCGGTAAGCTGTTTTAAGAACTGTGGAAGTATTGCTGGGAGGGCGCAGTTGTTTGACTACACATTGAGGGTGGCCCGGCCGGCGAGTATCCACAGCTAAATAAGTTTGTCCAAAAGCACCCGAGCTGAGAATTTGCACTACGCGATAACGCCTGTCTAAAAGTTGACCAACCATGTTCATATCGGGAATTGGGAATTGGTAACGGGGAGGTGGTAACGGGGAGTTGGTAACGGGGAGTTGGTAACGGGGAGTTGGTAACGGGGAGTTGGTAATTTGGCCTTCTTCCTTCTTCCTTCTTCCTTCTTCCTTCTTCCTTTTTTCTTCTTCTTTTAACATCAGACTGAGGATTAATAGTTTATTTAGGGTCGTTGATTTGTGCTTGTGCCTTTTGGAAACCCTCGGCTCTTCCTTGTTCTAGAAACAGCGTTGCAGCTTTCTGAAAATCCTCGATCGCCCCGGTACGGTCTTTGAGTTGGCGGCGGACGAGGCCTCGGCTGTAAAAAGCGCTAGCATTGTTGGGGTTGAGCCGCAGCGAGTGAGCGAAATCCTCAACCGCTAAAGGGTAATTTTTTAGTTCTGAGTAAATAGTACCGCGATTGCTGTATGCTACTGCATCGCTGGGATTGAGTCGAATTGCTTGAGTAAAATCTTCCACAGCCCCCTGCTTGTCTCCCGAAGCCCATCGAGCTAATCCTCGATTGCTGTAGGCTTTGGAATTGTTGCCGTTGAGTCCGATCGTCAAACTGCAATCTTCGCTGGCCTTTTGAAATTGTTTTAAATTCAGATAAGCAACGCAGCGGTTGTTGTAAGCTGCTTCATCTTTTGGATCGAGGCGAATTCCTTCGGTGCAATCTGCAATCGCTTTGTCGTAGGTGGCCAAATTCAAGTAAGCGCTGCACCGATTGGTATAAGCATCAGCGAGATCTGGTTGCAATTCGATCGCCTTAGTATAATCTTCCATCGCTCCTTGATAATCTGCCAGATTAAACCGCGATCGACCACGACTGTAGTATACGCCAGCTTGTTTGGGGCTAATTTGAAGGGCTTGAGTAAAATCTGCCATTGCTCCTGTTTTGTCGCCTGCTGCCGATCGAGCTAAACCCCGATTGCTGTAAGCTGTAGCATCGTTGGGACTGAGCCGAATTGCTTGAGTGTAGTCTTCTATTGCCGCGCGGTAGTCGCCCAAATCGTAGTAGGCTAAACCCCGCTGAGAGTATGCCTCACCGTCGCTGGGATTCAGTCGCACTACTTGGGTGAAATCTTCCACGGCCCCCCGCTTGTCCCCGCTGTCGAGGCGCGCCATACCTCGATTGTAGAGAGCTTTGGTGTGGCTAGGATTGACTTTAATTGCTTGCGTGTAATCCTGTATTGCTTGCTCGGTTGCGCCCATGTCGTAGCGAGCGTTTGCCCGCTTGTAGTAAGTTTCCGCATCGCTGGCATTCAGGGCAATCGCTTGAGTATAATCGGCGATCGCGCCTGTTGTGTCACCTTGCTGCGCCTTGGTAGCGCCGCGGGCTAACCATTCTTTTGACCTCGCCGGACTTTGACTCTGCCAAAAGTAAATTATCAGTGCCGTCAAGATTAAAGCTACCGCTGTTGCAGGCAACAGCAGCAGTTTGCTTTGGCTGTGTCTTCGCGGTTGACTCATAGCGTGCGTGATGATTGTGGCTGGCGGCGGCTCAACCTCCAATTTTACGGCGATTTGTTTGAGGTCTGCTAAAACTTCGGCTGCCTCCTGATAGCGTTCCTCGCAGTCAGGGCGCACCATTCGATCGATAATATCTGCTAGGGCTGTCGAACAAGTTGCCCGGTTTCGCCAGGGAATTTCGTTGTTGTTGTTTTTTAAGGCACTCAGTTCGTTGGGTGAGAGTCCCGTGACGGCAAGCTGGGCGATCGTACCTAGAGCGTAGATGTCGCTATTGTAACCGGGGTTGCCGCTCAATTGCTCGATCGGCACGTATAACTCCTGGGCTGCCAAATTCTGTTTTTTTGCCTCCTGCCGTTTAACAGAGTTCGGGGAAGTTGGCGACAACAAATGACAGTTAGCAAGTTCCGGGTTAATTTCTTTGTCTAAGCTAAAGTCTACCAATACAAATTTGCCGTCTGACTCGCGCCGGATCGCTCTGTCTGGTTGAATTCTGCGGTGAATGAAACCTTTCTCGTGTATGAACACCAAAATTTCTAATATTTCTGATAGCAGACCAATTACTTGGTCTTCATCCCAAGGTTCACCGGGTATTAGTTCTTGACTTAAAGGTGATCCGGCAATAAATTCTTCAATTAAGTATAAACTTTGATTTTCCTCAAAATACGCCAATAATTCGGGAATTTTGTCGTGTTTCCCCAATTTTTCAATTATTTCGGCGTTTCTTTGAAATATAACTTTGACTAATTCTGGAGTTTGCGAACTTGTGCCGGGTAGCCGCATTTCTCTAACCGTGCATTGCGGATACCCGGGACGGTGAGTATCTGCTGCTAGATAAGTTTTTCCCACCTCACTTGAGTCTGTGACTTTAATGATGCGGTAACGTCTGTCTAGAAGTTGACCAATCATGCTTTGCCCTCTACCCTATCAATGTTCCATTATCGCATGAAATCATAATAGCCAAAATATTTGGCTGAGTAATTTAAGTTCGATCGAGCCGTGACTCCCACTCAAAAACGGATAGTTGCTTTCCGACAGGAGTCGTTAGCCTCCCAAAACTTTAGAGCCGAGTTGAAGCTCCCCGATTCATCTGTGGGGTCAATCTAAAATCTAAAATCTAAAATTTAAAATCGACTGACTGGGCAAACGGGCGATCGGATTGGCTATCCCAGTCAAGCGCGGCGGCGACGCTCTTCTAATATCTTACAAAAAAATTGCTGAAATTGTTTATTTTATCAATGAGATATGTATAATTTAACAACCAAGTCGGAGGTCAGTCTAATGAACGTACAACTGGTTGAATCCCTAATTAAAGTTATCTTACCTCTCGCCGCAGACGCTCAATTAGCGAGCCTAGGAAAAATATTACCAAATCTCCCATACCCCTTGGACTCAGGAACTGGTGCAGCTTGCCCAAAAGGGCGTTTATTTAAATTTTTTGAATGAGGCACCAGAAATTTATATCCTCGAATACCGAGAAACAATTGCCTGATACTCAAAAACAGGAGATTGACAGAAGTTTTGAATGTGTGAACAATAAAAATGTCTGAATCACTAACAAAAGGAGGAACGATCGCAGCGATCGCCACCGCCATAGTTCCCCAACAAGGCAGCGTCGGCATTGTGCGAGTTTCCGGTTCCGCAGCCTTAAAAATTGCCGAAACTCTGTTTCGCGCCCCAGGACGGCAAATTTGGGAGTCTCACCGCATTCTTTACGGTCACATCCGCCGCCCTAAAACTCAAGAATTAGTCGATGAAGCTTTGCTGCTAATCATGAAAGCACCGCGTTCTTTTACTCGCGAAGATGTGGTGGAATTTCACTGTCACGGCGGTATTATGGCCGTGCAGCAAGTCTTGCAATTGTGTTTGGAAAATGGGGCGAGATTGGCCGAACCGGGAGAGTTTTCGCTGCGGGCTTTTTTGAACGGGAGGCTCGATTTAACTCAAGCGGAAAGTATCTCAGATTTGGTGGGAGCAAAATCGCCCGCTGCTGCACAAAGTGCTTTGGCCGGTTTGCAAGGAAAATTAGCGCAGCCAATTCGCAAATTGAGAACAACTTGTTTGGACGTGCTGGCAGAAATTGAGGCGAGAATTGATTTTGAGGAAGATTTGCCGCCTTTAGATGAAGCTAAAACTTCTTTGGAAATAAATCATGTTTTGGAGGAATTGTCAACAATTTTGGCAACGGCAGAGCGCGGAGAATTGTTGAGAACTGGTTTGAAAGTAGCGATTGTCGGGCGGCCGAATGTGGGAAAATCGAGTTTGTTGAATGCGTGGAGTAAGAGCGATCGGGCGATCGTCACGGATTTGCCCGGTACGACGCGGGATGTGGTAGAATCGCAGCTAGTTGTGGGCGGAATTCCGGTGCAGGTGCTCGATACTGCGGGCATTCGAGAAACCGAAGACAAGGTAGAAAAAATTGGCGTTGAGCGATCGCGCGCAGCAGCAAAACAAGCCGATTTAGTGTTGTTGACAATTGACGCGCAATCAGGTTGGACAGAGGGCGATTCGGAAATTTACGCACAAGTAAAGCACCGCCAGCTAATTATAATTATCAACAAAATCGACCTAGTAAAAACACTCCCAGAATTACCTTTTTCCTCTGAAATTCACTGCATACTTACCGCCGCCGCCCTCGATCGAGGCATAGAAGACTTAGAAACAGCAATTTTAGATGCCGTCAGCGGGGGAAATTTGCAAGCAGCAAACTCAGACTTAGCAATCAACCAGCGACAAGCAGCGGCGTTAACCAGAGCTAAAATTTCTCTGGAACAATGTACAGATACTATTAGCAATAAATTGCCTTTAGATTTCTGGACCATAGATTTGCGCGGTGCAATTCAAGCATTGGGGGAAGTTACAGGCGAAGAAGTGACAGAATCAGTGCTCGACAGAATATTTAGCAGATTTTGCATTGGCAAATAGCAATGGTAGGACTTACGTAAAACCTCTTTATTACAGGTTTATAATCCTCACTTTAGCGCTATAACTTGAAAATGCAGGAGATTGACTGACTCGCTTGTTTGATTTTTTGCAGATTGAGTGGTTCCTACTGTAAATCACCTCGGCCAATCCTTCAATCTAAAATCTAAAATCGATTGACTCATTCTTACGATCGAGGTCTTCCGAGACTTGTAATATAAAGCACAGCCTCACCCGCAGGAATACCGAGAACGTCATTGACGCGATCGTCAAAAAAGCCCCCGATACCGCTGACACCCAAACGCAGTTGCATAGCTGCTAAATTCAACCGCTGGCCCAAATGACCCGCGTCCATGTGCAAATAGCGGTAAACTCGATCGCCATATTTTGCTACAGCCCTGTTCAAATCCGCCGTGTGAAACAACAGCGCCCCCGCATCTCTCCCCAAGTCTTGCCCCAAACACAAAAAATGCAGTTCCCTGCGGAAATTTTTAAACCGAATTTGCCGCAATTCTTGAGCTTTCGGAGCGTAATAGTAACAGCCTTCTTCTAACCCATTTACTCCCGAAACAGCAATAAAAGTTTCGATCAAACTTAGATCGAAATAGTCTGGAGAACCGTCTAATCCTTGGTCGATATAGTGCTGGGGCTGGTAAGTAAAATCGAGCATAGCTAGCAGTTCGCCCAAGCTCAAAGAAGCACCTGTATAAGCACGGGTAGAACGCCTTTTTAGCATAGTGTTTTCTAAAGTTTCCAGGTTCACTCCCCAAGGAATCGAAGGAGTGACCGTCGAAACTTTAGTACAAAAGGGAAAGTTGTATTTATCTTCTAGTACGCCTTCACTTTCATCAAGTTTCCACCCGTCTGCTCCGGTAGGGTCTGATTCTAAATGCGTGGCTTTGTGGAGGTATTTTAACAGTTGACCTTCGGAAATTTTTGGGTAATCTGTGGTGGTGTTTCCGGGCAAAGCTGTTTTAAATTTAGGCAAGTTTTGGTCAATATCTAGCAAGTCGGCTAAAGCAACTACACAAATCGCTCCTTCTTGCTCCGAGTCGATGTACAGTAATTCATTGACAGCTTCGTCGGCGAATCCTCCAATTAGGTGAGGTCGGTAATCGTTGACGGCGCAAGCTAACTCGATATTGCTCAATAAATGGCCGGTGTCTAGAAAAATTCGCCGATAAGCTCGGTCTTCGTAACGCCAAGAAGAACGGAAAAAAACAGTGGTAATGGCGATCGCCAATTGGGTATTTTCTAGCGCTGGCGACTGGAAACAAGCTGCTTGCAACGCCGGCCAAACTTGACTGTCCCAAAAATGAACAAGTGAATGAGTTCTGCACTGATAGTTGTAGAGTCCGGCCGGCAACTGGGCAGTGCCACGGGAGATTAAATAAACCTCTGCTGGGTAGAGTCCACCCGCCGACGGTGCAGATCGCAAATACAGGTAGCTGTCGTCTACCGTCTGCACTTTCGCCGTCAACCCATAGCTGCACAGCAACAAGCTAGATAACCGACGCCACCAAGCGGCATCGGGATCGGCATCGGCATCCTCCGAGGGGTCTTTTAGATAAGGCTTGAGGTCAAAATACGCTCCAATTTTATATTCTTTGAAAGGCACAGGTTGCTCTGTCCAATCTAGCTGTTTACTTTTAGCAGCAATGGTTTCAGGGTCGTATTTTGTCCGTTCGTGGTAGTGCTGAGCAATGGAGAGAGGATGTTCTGGCATATTTCAGTAGAGGATTCGCTTTGGTTTCTCGATCGATCTTGACATTACTAACCGCTTTCTGGTTGAGCAAGGCAGAAATTTACAAATATAAAAAAAATCTTAGAAAAAATGCGACTGTTGTTACACAAGCTTAACATAAGAAGATACATAAGTATAAATACGCAGAATAATAACCATTAATTACTGTTATGGATTGGCTGCAGTAGCTGTCGTCATGAGGAATGAAAATGCAAAAGCTAAGCGCTGAGGAATTGCTTGCTCAGTATGCTGAGGGCCAGCGAAACTTTAACGCCGTTGACTTAAGTGAACATAACTTGTTTCAAGCAGATTTGACAGAAATAAATCTTTCTGGAAGCGTTCTGAGGCGAGCTTACTTGCCCTACGGAAATTTGACTCAAGCCAATCTTTATAAAACTGATTTGCAAGATGCTGAATTGGGCGACATTCAACTTTATCAAGCTAACTTGTCGGAAGCAACTTTATCAAGAGCAAACTTATCAAGAGCTAATTTGCGTCACGCCAATTTGCAAGGTGCTAATTTGCAGAAAGCCAATTTGCAAGGTGCGGATTTGTACAATGCAGATTTGACGAATGCCGATTTGAGATATGCGGATTTGAGCCGAGCTAATTTGGAGAAAGCAAAGTTAAGCAAAGCTCAATTAGCGGGATGCAACTTATTTCGATCGCGCTTGGTTGATTTGTCGGAAGCGGAGTGCGATCGCACTACTATCGGGCCCGAAGGCTATTGATGATTTGCAGCGCTGGGGGCGATCGGCTTAATTGGTCGTGAAGCGTAGCTATCCCGTAGGGAATCGCCCTTTTTTACATTTCTTAACATCTATCGACACGGCGGAAAATGTGAGTTACAGTTGTAAAAAACTTATCGCTCCGCAACATTGACAATAAATAACACACTTTGCCACCAGCAAACCGGGTAAAATTTATGGATTCTTCCGACCAAAAAGCCAGAGAACTTCGGCACAAAGAACAAGAACTGCGGAAGCGAGAACAAGAAATTCTGCTCCGCGAACTAGAAGCCGAAATCGACCGCTCAGTGCCCGAACATATAACGAGCAAGTACGAAGAACCAGACAGCCAAGTTAACGGCAAACTCAAACAGTGGCGCCGAAAAATTATAGCAGCCGCTCAATTTACAGGCATTGTCATTGCTGTTGTCGTTGCAGTTCGCATAGCATCTTGGCTGGCAACTGCGCTGATAGTTGGAGGAATTGCTTTGATTGCTTACAAAATGTTTATTGAAGAAGACAGAAGTTGAAAAGCTCAAGCAGGAAACTATCAGGAAACCCCCATGAACCTTAAAGTAGAAACTAGCAACTTTCTCAACGATTTAGAGCGAGTAGCCGCCGTCCGCCGAGAAATTGCCGATCGCCTCAGCAACATCGCCACAGCTATAAACCAATCAGAATTAGCAGGAGGAGAAGCATCGGGAAAACTCGGTTTAGAAACAGACAATGCCGACATTGATGTCGCCAGTAAAAACTTGCGCCAAGGAGTCTTTCGCCTGCTAGTGCTAGGCGACATGAAACGCGGCAAAAGCACTTTTCTCAATGCGTTAATCGGCGAAAACTTACTACCCAGCGATGTAAATCCCTGTACAGCTTTGCTGACGATTTTGCGCTATGGGTCAGAAAAAAAAGTCACCGTTTATTTCAATGACGGCAAAAGCCCAAAACAGCTAGATTTTAAAAGTTTTAAACAAAACTACACAATTGACCCCGCTGAAGCAAAACGCTTAGAAGAAGAAAAGAAACCAGCATTTCCAGATATCGACTGTGCCGTAGTAGAATATCCCTTACCTTTACTGGAAAAAGGCATAGAAATAGTAGACAGTCCCGGACTGAACGATACAGAAGCCCGCAACGAATTATCTCTCGGTTATATCAACAACTGCCACGCTATTTTGTTTGTACTCAGGGCAACTCAGCCTTGCACAATGGGTGAAAGACGTTATTTAGAAAATTACATCAAAAATCGCGGATTGAGCGTTTTCTTTCTGATTAATGCTTGGGATCAAGTGCGAGAAAGTTTGATTGACCCGGACGATCCTGAAGAATTGGCAGAAGCCGAAGGGAAACTGCGGCGGGTTTTTCAAGCTAATTTAGCTGAATATTGTTTAACAGAAGGACACGATATTTACGACGAGCGAGTGTTTGCAATTACCTCAATTAAGGCACTCAGGTTGCGGATAAAAAACCCGGATGCGGATTTGGCAGGAACTGGTTTTCCCGAGTTTATGGCGGCACTGAATACGTTTTTGACGCAGGAAAGGGCGATTTCAGAATTGCGTCCGGCGAGGACTTTGGCGCGTCAAATTTCTGCTCGCGTCCGCGAAGCTGTTGGGCGCAGATTACCATTACTCGATCGCGATGTCAATGAGTTGAAGGAAAAGATTAATTCAGTTGAGCCGGAGTTTAAAAAGCTGACTCAGATTCGCGATGAGTTTCAACAAGAAATTAGCAGAGTTAGAGATAGTAAATCGCGGGCGATCGCAGATTCTTTCCGCGCCTACGTTCTCAACTTAGAAAATACCTTTGAAACAGATTTTTTGCGGTATCAACCGGATCTAAAATTTCTGGATTTCTTCAGCCAAGGCAAGCGAGAAGCCTTTGAAGCATCGCTAAAACGAGCATTAGAGCAGTACATCAATGACAAATTAGCAGCTTGGACTCTCACAGCAGAACAAGAGATGAATTCCGCATTTTCACAGCTATCGAAAAGTGCGGCAAATTACGGAGCATCTTACACGAAAGTGACTGAAAAAATCACAGAAAAACTGACCGGGCAAAAAATACCAGCAGCAGTCAGCAACTCAAACGAAGATAACTCGCCAGCTTGGGCAAAATGGGCGATGGGATTGTTCTCGTTAACGACCGGAAATCTTGCGGGCGTAGCAATGGCAGGAGCGGGTTTTGATTGGAAAAATATCCTGCTTAATTTAATCACTGTGTTAAGCGTTAGTACGATTCTTGCTAGTTTGACGGGGATTGTTTTGGGGCCGCTGTACTTGGCTTTATTGGGGATGGGTGTTGGGTTCTTGCAAGCAGACGGAGCTCGCAAAGAGTTGGTGAAAGCCGCGAAAAAAGAGCTGGTGAAATATCTGCCGCAGGTGGCTAAAGAGCAGTGGCAGCCGATTCACGATGCTGTGAAAGAGTGTTTTGATGTTTACGGGCGGGAAGTGGGCGATCGCATGAATGCGGATATTAATTCTCGGAAATCTGAGTTAGATAATTTGCTCGAACAAAAGGAATCTCGCGAGATTAATTGTCAGGCTGAATCTGAGCGGTTGAAAAAATTGGAGGCTGATGTTTCTGCCCAGTCGCAGAGTATTGAATCGCTATATCAAGCTTTCCTAGCATCCGCTAAATGAAATAAAACAGCAATATGCAACAACCCGAAATTTATCAAAACCTGACTGACTATCTCAAATCAGCACTCGGTATTCTCGAACTTGACAAAAACTCCCAACTGTATCGAGATACCACCTCAATTTGCGATTATCTCGCCAAACCAACTTTTCAAATTGCTGTCTTTGGCCCGTTTAATTACGGCAAGTCAACTTTGCTCAATGCTTTGCTGGGAAATCGTGCTTTGCCGATCGACCTAGTGCCCACTACAGGTGCTGCCATTTATGTCAACTACGGCGAGGAATTGCGCGCCAAAATTACCCTGAAAGACGGCACGGAAGTTAGCGAAGCGGGGACTGATGTTTTGAAACGCTACGCCATCCTTGACGACGCGAGACAAATGCGGGATGATGTGGCCGCCGTGAATGTTTACTGTCCCCACCCTTTCCTGAAAACGGGTGTGGAATTGCTGGATCTGCCGGGAACCAACGATCGGGAAGAACAGGATAATTTGGTTCGGGATAAATTGCTAACTGCTGATTTGGTTGTGCAGGTTTTAGATGCTCGCAAATTGATGACTTTAGGGGAACGGGAGAACTTGAGAGATTGGTTGAGCGATCGCCACATCAACACTGTAGTCTTTGTTGCCAATTTTCTCAATCTACTCGAACCAGACGACCAAAAACAAGTTTACAATCGCTTGTTGTTTGTTGCCGAAAGTTTTCGCTCCAATTTGCCGAACAATATCAGCAATATCTACCGCGTCGATGCTTTGCCGGCTTTGAGGGCGAGGCTGAAAGGAGATGTGGCCGCAGCCCAAACTACAGGAATTGCCACGTTTGAATCGGCTTTGCAAAGTATTGTGGCAGCTCAACAGGAACAACTAGCAGTTAAGTTGCCCAGAATTGAAGCTATAGCTACTAAAATTGGCCAATCTCTCCGAGCAAAGTCTGAAACTGTAACTGCAGAAATAGCTGCCGCTCAAAAAAAGCACAAAGACAAAATTGAAATTAAACAAAAAGCTGAAAAACTGATATCAAAAGGGTTTTTTGCCAGCGTTTCTGACTTCGAGAGTTGGCTTTACCAGCCCACACTTTTGCAGCGGTATCAATCGGAAATGGCGCTGTCGCTTCAGGAAGGGAGTTTTGATGCGTGGAAGCTAAAATTTCAGCGAGAGGCGTTACATCAGCAGCAAACGATCGCAGAATGGGTAAATAAAGCTTGCGAATTCTTTGAGAAAGAACAGCCGATCGCACTTTTGATTTCCTTTCCTCCATCCCCACAAGTCAGCTTACCGGAACCGCCACCACCTCCAGCTCAAAAGTCGATCGACAGCGAAGTGGCTCCAGTGGCGATCGCCACCGGCTTAGGTTGGCTGTTGGGCGGGCCTGTGGGAGCCGCCGTAGTCGGCGGTGCTAGCTATATTTTGAATAAAAGAACAGGGTATGAAAAGCCGCCTGAATCGTCAGAAGCTTATCTAAATCAAGTAACGGAAATTTGCAGCGAGGCTGCTAAAAACTATCTCGCTCGCTTCAGTACCGATACTTTTTTCATGCTGCAACACTACAAGGAAATCGCCGGAAAAGTTATCTGTTTTCATGAAAGCAAAGAGCCGCTACAGACAAATATTCAGCAATACCAGATACAGTTAATCAATAATTTGTTAGAAAATATCGAATCCTGCCTTCAAATGACCAAATCTGTAATTAACGGCAAATGATCCGAACCGACATTGCGGCCAGTACGAATCTTCAAAACACCAATTTCTTTGCTGACTAGAAAGTGATCGATCGGAATATAAGCCAGCGGCATAAAAGTCGGCCAAGTCGGTAAAATGCCAAAGCCCGATCGCGCATTTCGCAAATTTCCGGTTTTTACCATATTTTTGTAGAATGGCGACCACATTGTGGTATTTAAATCCCCAACCACAATCAGCGGATTTTTTACTTGGGCTGCATACTCGCCGATGGCTGCTAGCTGTTTATTGCGATTGATAAAACTCTCCTGTTTGACTGGCACAGTCGGATGAGCAAGAATCAGAGAAATGATTTTACCTTGAAATTTAACATCCGCCGACAAGCTCTTTCTTCGATTTGAAAAGGCTTTAACAGAGGAATTTTCTAAAGGCAGCTTGCTGTATATTGCACTGCCAAATCTCTCAGATTCTTGCTGGGTAGAAGAGTAAGGAAAAATCTCGCTTAAAACCGATAACTGTTTTGCCCAAGTTGAGTTGACTTCTACAAAAACCGCGATATCAGGTTGTTCTGCTTTAACCAGCGATATCACCTCAGAATATCGCCGATTAGCCCTTAAAACATTTGAATGCAAAATCCGCAAGTTGTGTCCGGGCGTTGCTCCGGCAACTGCTGGCGCTGGAAAATACCAAGGAACAATTTCCGCCAAATTAATGATAATGCAAAATGCGCTCACCAGCCACCATATTTTTTTTGAGCGCACGAGAGCGAAGAATATAAAAGTAGAGAAACCCACCACCAGATATTGTAGTTTAAAATGAGAACTCAATTCAAAAAAAATGTTGAATTCTCCCAAATAACCGACTATTGATAATACGGCATTGACAGTTGCTGCGATAATAAACCATTTTAAAATTATGTGCTTCAAGCTAAGGTTTTTGTTGGGCGTGCTGTGCATCACTGCCCATTTGAGCTTAATTTTAAGGTCGTTGGTAATCGGCAATTTATCAATTTCTATTACCAGTTGTTCTGGCTGTTCCAACTCTCGCCGCTTTTGATAAAACCTCACCAGCAAGCTATCTACCACAAAATAACTAAAATAATTGGCAACAAATCCTACAAATACCAACACACCTAAGCCGATCAGCATACCAAAGGAACCGCCGACTTTGACCAAACCCGACCAAACGGCTGCGTCACCTGTTTTACCTGTAGCTAATATGGCTATAAATAGCATTAAAGCCGGCAATCCGATCGTGATTGTGTTTCTGATGATAGAGTCCATTATACAATTTTAGATTTTAGATTTTAGATTTTAGATTGGAAATGAATGATGCAGTTTGTATAGTCAGCACTACGGACTGGTTGACTTAATAACGGCTTGACCAAATAGAGAGACTCCTTAATTTTCATATATTTCTAACGGTAAGTTGTCGGGATCTCTGAAAAATGTAAACCGTTTTTCAGTAATCTCGTCAAGGCGAATTTCTTCTACTTCTACTTGTTGAGATTTTAAGTAAGCAACTGATGCTTCTATGTCCTCCACTGCAAAAGCTAAATGTCTCAAACCGCAAGCTTCAGGATTGTTAATTCTTTCAGGAGGATGGGGAAATGAAAAAAGCTCGATGGTGTCGCCGTTTCCGACTCGCAAATCTAGTTTGTAAGAATTCCTCTCGGTTCGGAAAGTTTCTTTGATAATGGAACATCCCAATACTTCTACATAAAATTTCTTCGACGCTGCGTAATCCGAGCAAATAATCGCCACATGATGTATTGCTTTTATTTTCATATGAAAAAAGTTAGTTAGTTGCGTTTTTCTGAGATGTTGGAGAATTCTCAATAAGCTTTTTAGGAACAGGCAAGATGCCTGTTCCACAAGAAAATTTACTCTTTGTGGAACAGGCATCTTGCCTGTTCTTGAGAATCGTGCAAGATATGAGGTTTTTTCAAATGCACAGCACGCTATTGACAATTATATTTGACGATCGCAGACTCTGCGAGAAACCCTGCTAAATTCAGCGCGATCGCCCTTTATTTTCCCCCGCCAAAATCTTAATCTGAAAATTTATGTAAAAAAAGTACCCTACTTTGATAAAATGAGAGTTTTGCAGTCAATCACCCAATTTGCATCTCAGGAGACAAGCACTATGGCCCGTATGTATTACGACACCGACGCGAACCTAGACCTCTTAGCCAACAAAACGATTGCTATCATCGGCTACGGTTCCCAAGGACACGCCCACGCCCTAAACCTCAAAGACAGTGGCATGAATGTCGTTGTCGGTTTGTATCCCGGTAGCAAATCTGCCGCCAAAGCAACCGACGCGGGTTTAACAGTTCACCCGGTAGACAAAGCAGCCGCCGCCGCTGACTTCATCATGATTTTATTGCCCGATGAAGTTCAAAAAACTATTTACAAAGAACAAATCGAACCGAACCTTTCTGAAGGAAATGTTTTAGCATTTGCTCACGGTTTTAACATTCACTTCGGCCAAGTTGTTCCGCCGGCGAATGTAGACGTAGTAATGGTTGCCCCCAAAGGCCCCGGACACTTGGTGCGGCGGACTTACGAACAAGGGGAAGGCGTTCCGAGTTTGTTTGCAGTATATCAAGATGCTTCCGGTCAAGCGCGCGATCGGGCAATGGCCTATGCTAAAGGTATCGGCGGCACCAGAGCCGGCATCCTGGAAACCACTTTCCGCGAAGAAACAGAAACGGATCTTTTTGGCGAACAAGTAGTTTTGTGCGGCGGTTTGAGCGCCTTAATTAAAGCTGGATTTGAAACTTTAGTTGACGCTGGATACCAACCGGAATTAGCTTATTTTGAATGTTTGCACGAAGTTAAACTTATCGTTGACTTAGTAGTAGAAGGAGGTCTCGCCAAAATGCGCGATAGCATCTCCAATACCGCAGAATACGGCGATTTAACTCGCGGCCCCCGCATCGTCACGGATCAAACCCGCGCCGAAATGCGGAAAATTCTCAGCGAAATTCAATCCGGCCAATTTGCCCGCGAATTCGTTCTCGAAAACCAAGCCGGCAAACCAGGTTTTACCTCCATGCGCCGTCAGGAAGCAGAACATCCTATTGAAGAAGTTGGTAAAGATTTGCGAGCTATGTTTAGCTGGTTGAAAAAGCACGCCTAATCAATTTTAGATTTTAGATTTTAGATTTTAGATGGGAGAACCAATCTAAAACAGTTCTGGAGGCAGAACCTCTATCTGTAGGGTGTGCATTGCACACCTTACTGGTTTGAGGAAAATCTAAAATCTCAAGTTTAATCGATTTGAGATTGAAGGAAAAATCTCAAATCTACAATCTCAAATCGTCATGTTTGGTTGTGATTCCCTTAACCCAACCTACAAGAAAATAGCTAGGTATTATTAGAGGAACCGGGTTTCTCGCTGATAGCTCAAAACTATCGACTGGGACTAGGACTTTTTTCCAAGTTTTCAATCTCCTTCTCCCTTTGCTTGTTTGAATCTTTCGGCTTCACCCACGAAGGCCACAACCCGACGAAGAACTTTCGGCTTGCCACGCTAGTATCTCTTACAGGTTTGGGCAGAAAAGCTAAAGTGTCACCGTAAAGGGTAAACAGCGCTATAAACAGCAGCAACAGCGGGATAAGATTTTTTTTAGGCATGGCAGTTTGGGAGTAGAGTTTGTGAAAGCGCTTTGTTATATTTTGCCCTTGCACGGACAAAAAATATCAGAGACAGCTTAAGAAGAAAATACAGCCCTGGGGGGTAAGGGGCGTCGCCTACAATAGGAAAGCCGGCTAGTCGCAATCTGATGTCCCCTCGAACTACCACTACAAACACCTTTATTAGAGGTGTTCGAGCGGACATCAGATTATTAGCTAATAACTAATAGTGGTAAGGCTCGGACTGCGAACTCTACATAATTATGTTCTGGGTCGAGAACTCAACAAAATACTATGGTTTTTTGGCGCTTACCTACTTAACGACTAATAACTAATCACTACTTATTCCCTTGAATAAAAGTTTGCACTACTGTATGAATTTCCGGGGAAATTTCTGTTACTAGCCGCACCGGGATTGCCGAGGTGGAAGCTAATTGCGCGTATTCTGGCGTAAGAAAAACTGCATATTTGTCAGCTTCTGGAGTCAGTTGAGCGACCGTGGCTAAACTTATAGCTTTAATATAATTGCGTATGCTAACAGCTTGGTCGCCGACAACTTCATCGCCACTCATTACTGTGTTCGGTCTGCGAACTTGGTTTAAAGTTGTACTCGGATCTTTGACGCTTAAGTGGGTTCCTCCTACAAAACCGACTAGCCATTTGGGAGATGGAATTTTTGGGAATCCTGCAATTTGTTCTGCTAAGGCGGGAGTGGTTTTGTCCGCAGAAGATGCTACTATTAATGTGGGAATTTGAATGGCACTTAAACCAGTTTCTCCAAATAATAATGATGTGATCGGATTCATGGCGATCGCCCTTTTAATCCTCGCATCCCGCAATTGATACCGTTCTTCGGGCAATCCGGCCGCCGCGCACTGAATGCCTTCGCCTAAGCTGAACCCAATCAAATCTCCCTGACACCTTTGTTTGAGTGCGCTCAATTGCAGTTCGGCGCCGGCCACGGACAAGGCTGTAGCGCCGCCGAAAGAATAGCCAATTATTATCGCTCGGTCGATCGCGATTTTCCCCTGCAAGTTATCATCAGTTTGGTTCAATTTTGTCAGTTCGTCGAGTACAAAACTGATGTCTTTGGGACGGTCTAAAAACTCTTGAGGAGCTAGCAAGGGACACTTCCCCGCCATCGCAGCATTGGTATTCGTCTCGTTGCTGCCCGGATGTTCTAAAGCTGCTACCACATAGCCGTGAGACGCCAAATGCTCGGCTAAGTAGCGCAAATCCGTGCGGACGGAACCCAACCCGTGAGAAAAGACGATCGTCGGTTTGTCGGCCGTCGCAGCTATCGACCAGTACACATCCACCGGAATAGGTCGATTGCGGGTACTATCGTTCAAATCTAGCGCCCGTACCTGCACGACATTAGGTCCGGGCTGGGTGGGATCGAAAGGCAGCTTAAACGCGGGTTTAACCGCTGCTAACTGAGGTGCGATCGCCGCCATAAAGCGCTGAGTTTGCCAAAAACTTGTGTTCATATTTCCCAAAACTGCGAAAGCTCGATCGAGATCCACCACGACCCGCGAGATCGGATAAGACTCAATGAAACTCAATACCGATAAGCCTTCCGGCGCGTTTGCTCCCAGCAGCAGAGCCGATCGCAGCGCTTCCACACCCCCACCGTCGTGCCTGGGTATCACTGTAGTCAAATCCGTCAGGATGGCAGTGCCGATGCCCGTATTTAGCAAGTTGCTCAGGCCGACTACATTTAGGGGAATTTTCGCTTGCAGCGCCCGAAAAATCTTACTCCGCTGTTCCTCAGACAGGAGATTGGCATAAGCTTGCAGTTTGGCAGGGACTTTTCCTGTTTCTGCGAGTTCGCGCAAATCCGCAACCGATATTGACGATTCTAAAATACCTTTGCGGACAACAACCGTTTCTGCTGCTTTTACAGAGGATGTCGCGCCGCTCAAAGGGCCGATCGAAATCGAACCCAAAACACTCGCCACTGAAGAAAACCATCTGAAATTTGGTCTGATGCTCATTTTTACCTTATTGAACTAGAGGGGGTAGATCACCATATTCTCAAAATTCTCCCAGATACCGAGATATTGTCCTAGATGCCGAGAAATTGCCTCCATCGGAGTGCGATCGGCAAGGCCTCTACGCATATTTACTTGCCGATCGCACATTCCGTACCTAAGTGCACTTCTTGTGCGGGTGCTAAGGATGATGAGTTGAAGGATTTTTTAATCGGCAGCCCAAAAAATACCAACTTCGCGAGTCAAAAGAGCGATCGAGTGTATTCTCTAACCGCGCCAAGGTGCGGAAATTTTGCTAGCAATTCCGTTGGATTAGGATTAAATATAGGACTTACACAATTGTCATAAGTAGGGCTTAAATTTTAGGTATGTAGTTGCGATCTTAGCTTAGTAAATAGTGATTCGATTGCAACTACATACCTTTGTTTAATTTGCCAGTTAGCTTTAGTCCTAAAATATTAACCGCAGATGAATGCAGATTCATAACATCATCTGCGGTTAATATATTCCTCAAGATACAGGAAAATAAACAACCAGCATGGAAATATTTGGGTGAGTCCGGGCAATCGCTTCCGGTTCTTTGAGAGTTCCAGGTTGTTCCCACAAATTCTGTTGTTGAGAAATTGTTGTTAAAATCAGCAAATCGTGTTCTAACAAATTCTGCGAAACTAACTTGATAAAATTTCCCCGCACCCGATTTACTGGTATCTCAGAAAGAATTTCCACCTCCGCCGCACTTTTGTTGATTTGTTCCCGTTTTGTCGCCACCAACAACACTTGCAAACTCGCCTTGAGTTCCTCTGCCAAACTCTTAGCAATATCCACGGTTTCCTGAAACCCAAACCGAGTCAACTCGCTGTCAGTTACCGCCAAAATAACTCTGGCTGTATTCTGGAGAGGATCGGGAAATCGAGCAATCAGTACGGGTACGGGCGATCGCCTGATCACTGTGTCAATGATGCTGCCAAAAAAATTGTCGCGCGTCGTAGAAAATCCCTTCCAACCGCAAACAATTAAACTAGCTTCGCGTTCGGTTGCACTCCGCAGAATTCCGCGATCGATCGCATCATCTATCCTCGCGATCGGTTCAACCGCACAAGCAGCAGCATGAGCAACAGTTTCCGCAGCCGTCAAAAGTTGAGTTTGCTGCATTTTATCTGCCGGCGAAATTGCTTCCCCGCGATCGGACAAAATATGCAGCGGCAGCAAAGTTCCCTGATATCTTTTTGCTAAAATCAAAGCCAAACGCAGCAAATTATCTTCTGTATTCGGATTAGCAACAGGCACTAAAACTCGCTCTCCCCATGAATGCTTTCCCGACGTAGCGGTCGGCAAACTCGACCCCGGCTGCTGCATTTCTTGACCCCACCGAGATACAATCCAAGGAGAAGCGACACAAGTTACTAAAATCATGGCAATGATGCCGTTCACCGTTACGCGATCGACCAATTTAATGTCAAAAGCAACCGTAATCGCCGCCAAAGTAGAAGCAGCTTGAGCAACAGAAAGACCGAACATTACCATAATGTTCGGAAACTCAAAACCAAATAATTTCCCCGGTAGCCAAGCTGCCAAAAACTTGCTCACCACCTCTGCTAAAATCATCACCGCCGCCACTAACAAAGACTGTGGCTGCTTCACCAAAATTAGCGGGTCAATTAACATCCCCACAGAAATCAGAAAAAACGGCACAAACAGCGTGTTGCCAATAAACTCAATCCGATTCATCAGCGGACTCATTTTGGGAATAATTTGAGTAATGGCAATTCCCGATAAAAAGGCCCCAATAATTGCCTCAATTTCAATTATTTCTGCTGCGTAAGAAACTAGAAATAGGGTAGCCAATACAAATATAAATTCGGCATTCTCGTCGTGTCCAAATTTCTTAAAAAACCAGCGACCGATTTTGGGGACTCCCCACAAAGTAGCAAAAGTGTAGATAGCAAGAGATGGAATGAGAAATAGCCAAAATTCGAGAGTTAGATTTCCTTTGAAAGCTTTAACAACAATTGCCAGCACCAACAGTCCCAACACATTCGTAATTAAAGTCCCCCCCAAAGTCGTAGTAATAGTCTGAGTTCGCATCAATCCCAATTTGGTGAGAATTGGCAGCGCTAATAGCGTGTGCGTAGCAAAACAAGAAGCGACTAAAATTGAAGCTAGCCAGCTATATCCCAACAGCAGCATTGCTCCTGTCCCCAATATCATCGGCAACGAAAAAGTAGCCAGCCCAAATATGACAGCTTTGTCCGCATTGAGTTTAAGGTCGTCGAGGCTAGTTTCCAGTCCCGCTAGGAACATCAAAAACAGCAATCCTACAGTACCTAACAAAACAATAGTAGCGTCTCGTTGCAGCAAATTGAGACCGTTGGGGCCGACAATTACGCCCGCAATAATTAACCCGACTATTCCCGGTAGTCGCAAGCGCTCAAATAACAGAGGCGCGAGTAGCATGATTGCTAAAAGAACTAGAAAAACGGGAACGGGAGCGGTAATCGGCCCGGAAGTTAACATACATTTCACCCTAAATATTGGCAGCGAACTGCTATTATATTTAAAATAAAATAATCACAATATCTATCAATCTAAAGAGGTATTCTCAATAAATTACAGCGTAATTGGTAATAAGTAAAACTTGCCCGGAGAAACCCTATTCCTTGGCAAAATAGGGGTTTTAGGACGAGAAATTATTGAAAAAAACCCGGTTTCTAGTTTCCGACCCACAAGTCCTGATTGGGAATAATACCCATAAAAAAGGGAAACGTGCTTTTATCCCTGGCTCTTCCCTATTTAAAATCTAAAACCGGGAAAGGTTTCGCCGCTTCCATCTGCGCCGCTAAAGTAATTAAAGTTGCTTCCGCCGCCGGCCGCCCGATAATTTGAATTCCCACGGGCAAACCGTTGTTATCTAAAAGGGCAGGAAGTGCGATCGCAGGCAAACCGCTAGCATTAAATGGCGGACAAGGAGCAACCCAATTAATGATCCGCTGCAAAGTTTCTTCAAAACTCAAATCCGCCCACTCTCCAACCCGGATTGGCGAGTGCATATAAGTCGGCAAAACTAACACATCAAATTTTTCAAAAAATCCCACAATCCGCCGTGAAATCACCTGCATTTGATTCACCGCCCGCAAATATTCCCCAGCGGAAATAGTTCTTTCTAACAGCCAGCGATTCATCGGTTCCAAAGCAGCGCCTGGAATGCCACTTGCCGCCGCCCCAGACTGCCAAATTGCGATAAACGGTTCGATTAAACCCGTAAAATCTGGGCATCCAGGTTCGACATCATGACCCAAATCTGTCAGTAACTTGACGGTTTCGAGTACCGCTTGCTGACAGATAGGCGCAGCCTCGCCCACAGGGGAAATAGTCGTAGAAAACGCAATTCGCAGCTTACCCTGCTGTTGACGGGAAGCCTCTAAAAACGTCGGATTTGAATCTGGTAGCCAGTACGGATCGCCTGTTGTGTAGCCTGACATCACATCCAAAAGTGCGGCGGCGTCAGCTACTGTGCGCGCCAGGGGGCCGTTGGCAGAAATGCCGCTGAGGTAATCTCCGACAGGTGCCCAGGAAACTCGCCCCCGCGACGGTTTAATGCCCACTAAACCGCAGCAGGAAGCCGGCCCTCGAATCGAACCGCCGCCGTCTGAACCTTGGGCGATCGCGCACAAACCCGCTGCTACAGCCGCCGCTGAGCCGCCGCTGGAACCTCCGGGCGTATAGTCTAAATTCCAGGGATTGCGCGCGGGCGGGAAACCTTCTGGTTCGGTGTAAGGTAATGAGCCAATTTGAGAGGTGGCTGTTTTGCCCAGAATGTTAAATCCCGCTGCTTTGATCCGCCATACTACTGACTCGTCGTAGGCAGAGATGTTACCAAGCAAAGCCTGAGTGCCGTATGTACACGGAACGCCCGTAACTGGTGTCAAGTCTTTAATGGCGATCGGCACTCCGAAAAAAGGTGGCAATTCCTGTGGCTTGTTTAACCCCGCTAGTTTTTCGGTTTGAGATTTAGCTAGGGCGATCGCCCGCTCTGCCGTTACCGTAAAATAACTGCCCAGCTCAGGGTTTAATCGATCGATCCGTTCCAAGTAGAGATTGACAATTTCTAAAGGCGACACTTCCAGGGTGCGGATCGACTCCGCCAACTCCAGAGCTGGAGTAAAAGCCAGATCGACAGAATTCATCGGTTTAAGTCCTTAATTGTTGGATGAAGTATCAATTTATACTGTTTTAGTGCGGAAAACTCTTTCCATTAAAAAATTGCTTCAAAAATGTGGAAAATCCCTATTTGGGCGTAGATAAAGAGTGAGCGCATCCTCCTATTGGCAGAATATTTCCTTTGTATTGCACCAGTAGAAACTGATCTTGCGATAGACTGAGGAGAGCAGTTAAGCTTTTGTGCAAGAGACGCTCTTCGGGCGATCGGCATTGTCCAACTCCCACAAATCATCTGTTCGAGTCAGCCTTCTCACCAACTTAAGGTAGCGCATATGACACAGCAGCATCCGCCAGCTCCTCGCCCTCCCGTACCCGGAGCTCCCCCACCGCCAGGAATGCCCCGCCCTCCAGCTCCAGGGATGCCCCCCAGAGCAGCAGCAATGCCGCCCGCACCGCCGCCCGCACCAGCACCAGCACCAGCACCGCCGCCGCAATCCTTCGCCACACCTAAAAGCCCGAGCTTTAGCAGCGGCGGATCTCCGACTTTGAAAGAGCTAGTCCTCCGAGCCAAAGATGAAGGAGTATCCGACCTTCACCTCGGCGTAAACGAAGTGCCTCGCTTCCGCACGCGGGGCGAAATTGCCGACATCGGCTATCCACCAACAGATTTAGATACGTTTTTTGGCTGGTTGCGCGAGTGCATGAGCGATGAAGAAATTGAAATTTTCCAAAAAACCCTAGACTTTGACGGCGCTTTCGACTTCGGGTTCGTGCGGATTCGGATCAGTTGCATGGACTCCTTGGCCGGCCCGGCGATGGTGCTTCGGCTAATTCCTTCCAAAATAATGACACTGGAGGAATTGAAGCTGCCGGAGGTCTTTAAGAAAATATGCGGCTACCACAAAGGGCTGATTTTGGTGACGGGCCCGACAGGTTCTGGTAAGTCTACCACCTTGGCTGCGATGATCGATTACATCAATAAGAATAAAGCCTACAATATCATCACGATCGAAGACCCGGTAGAATTCGTACACGAAAGCAAAAAATCTTTGATCAAGCACCGGGAAGTCGGCAGGCACACGCTCAAGTTTATGAACGCTCTCAAAGGCGCTCTGCGGCAAGACCCGGACATGATGCTAGTAGGAGAAATTCGGGACAGAGAGACGGTGGAAATCGCCCTCAAAGCCTCTCAGACAGGTCACTTAGTTGCAGGAACCCTGCACACCAACAGTGCGATTAAAACCCTGAACCGGATTCTGGATATGTTCGGGCCCGAAGAACAGGAAGCCATACGGGTTTCCATTTCCGAATCCCTAGTGGCGATTATTGCTCAACTGCTGTGCAAAACCACAGACGGAAAGCGGGCTGCTTTCCACGACGTTTTGATCAATACCGACGTGGTTAAGGAATACATTCTGAAGGGCCAGAATGAGGAAATCAATCAAATTATGATCAAAGATACTTATGAAGGCATGACGACTATGAATAAGTCGCTCTACGGTCTTTATCAAGAAGGTCGGATTACTGAAGAACTTTGTGTAGAGAACTCGCCGTACCCGAACGAAATGGCTCAGATGCTCCGAGGTCGAGTCTAAAGGTCGAGTGTTAACAGTTAAAAGTTAACACTTAACTGTTAACTTTTAACTTTTATTGGTGTAGTGAATTGAAAGTCGATCGCCCCATTTTGCCGGATTTTTTCAAAGGAATTGCGCTGTTTACACCAGGGGGAGACTTAATCTATTGCATAGACCCCCGCAAGCAAACTCGGTGGCACTTGCAGTTGTGCGTAGCTCTACAGGAGATCCTCGGTTTGTCGGAACCCCCGCATTTTCTGATACCTTGCTACACGGCAACCGTTGACTGCTGGCTCGATCCAGGCGATCGGCAGGTGCGGCTTGCTGCCGAGGCTTACCCCCCCGTGCTGCGACATCAAACGCTGCTGAACGCCATTTTTGGGACTGGTGACTTAGTGTGGCATCCCCGGAGCGAAGAAATGTGCGAACCGATGGCGATTGCTACTTATCACGAACAATTCCCCGAACTTTGGGAAAATCACGACTTAGTTGTACAGTATGCGAGTCCCGAAGCTCGATCGGACTGGAGCAGTTCGATAGTAACTCCCTTGGGCTTTCCGCAATCCCAGCAGACTCGGCTGCCCAAACCAACAGCACTTACCCCACCGCCACAAACTCAAGGGTACGTTTTGCGTCTGTTTGTTTCCGGCAGCAACCCCAGCACTGAACGCACCCTGGAAACTTTACACCAGTTTTTAGAGAAATGCCTCGATCGTCCCTACACTTTAAAAGTAATTGATGTTTTGAAACATCCAGACCAAGCTGAGGCAGATCAGATTTCAGCAACTCCTACTTTGATTAAAATCTGGCCGAAACCGGTGCGACGAATAGTCGGTGAATTGAATGATGATGAAAAAATAGTGCGGCTGCTGAGCTATTCGGAATTTTAGATTGGGGCGAGGATTTTTGCGATTATTTAATACGGGCGATCGGGGTTTTAGTAGCGATGGAATTAACAACATTTAGTAATTCAGTCCTGGACGCAAAAAGTGGTTTGGCGTTCTACTTATATCGGTCAGGTGTTCTTCTCCCCTGTACCCTAAATATAAAGGTTCTGCATCCAGGACTGAATTGCTGTTGAGACACTACACTCGCCACGAATAATTAGGGTAACTTACTTTGCTGGAAAGTTGCGGTAAGGTGCGCCGAAGAGCACCCTACGTTACCACAATCAATCTGGCAATCAGGAGAATTGAAAACCGTGCCTGATGTCAAAAAGGTCGATCGGCTTAATCAGGAAGACAAACATCCGGAGCGCACAAACTGGGGAAATCCAAAGTTGTGACTTCCAGCGTATCCAACTCAACTCGCCGAATTACATGATTGTTCGTATCAGCAACAAACAAATGAGGCCCGATCGCACTCAACCCTGAAGGTTCAAAAAATTGAGCCTTGAGACCTTTAGCATCAACCAAACCTGCTTTACCATCTCCAATCATTGTTCTGCACGTACCGCCCCGGTGGTCGATCCGTTTAATTTTGTGATTGTAAGTATCAGCCACCCAGAGGTAATTTTGAGCGTATTCAACACCCAAACAGTGCTGCAATCTTACCTGATCGCCGCGACCATCTTTATCCCCAAAACCAAACAATTCACCGCTACCGCAAACAGTGCGAACCTTCGGGTCTTCATCTATACCCACAGCACGAATCGAACTAATTTCGCTGTCGGCAACAAACAACTCCGATCGATCCGTAGCGAGCCCGCTGGGCTGAGAAAAAGCTGATTCTGCAAGATTCCCGTCCACACAGGATTCTCGGCCAATACCCGCATAAGTGCCGATCGTGCCAGTGTCTAACTGCATTTCCCAAATTTGGTGGGAACCCGCCATTGCAATAAAAAGTCTATTTCCAACTCTTTCTAAATCCCAAGGCGAATTCAATTGCGTTTCTAAACCCTTGCCGCTGCGGGGTGAAATTTCGTGACTTTGTTCGCCGGTACCAGCAACAGTTTCCACCCGTTGAGTCGTAAAATCAATCTTTCTGAGAGCATGATTTTCCGTATCAGCAACATATAGAATTTGACTTTCTGCATCAAAAGCCATACCTTGAGGTGCAAAAAACTCAGCCTCTTCAAAGTCCCCATCAGTTAAACCCGGTTTGCCACTACCGATGACGTGCAGCACCTCACCTTCGAGGGTGCTGACAACAATCCTATTATGTCCTGAATCAGCAATAAATAAGCAAGAACCGACTAAGTTTTGTATGACTGAATTAGCAGGCCCGGGCAATACAGTTTCATCTACAGATTCATTTTCCTGACTCATTTCGCCCAAAAGCGCGACCTGTGGGTGAAGCTGTTTTGCCTCCGTTGCAGCGATCGCAAATGCCAGCACTTTACCGGGAAAAGCCAGCGGTGTTGATACAGGTTTGCGCTGTTTTTCTAAGCGAAAACTGAGTTGTTTAAAGTTAAGTGCATTTTTATCTTTGTATTCAGCAATTAACTTGCCAACTAACTCGTCAAGTGCTTCTCTATTGCCTTCGCCCGAAACAAAGCCGACGACATAACTTTCAGGATCGATCACCATTAAAGTCGGCCAAGCGCGAACCGCGTAGCTTTGCCAAACTTTCATGCCGCTGTCAACGATTACGGGATGTTCGATATCGTAGCGGAGGATAGCTTGGCGGATGTTTTCTACTTCTTTTTCGTTTTCAAATTTAGCCGAGTGAACGCCGATAACCGTGAGGGAATCTTTATATTTTTGTTCGAGGTATTTTAAGTCTGGGAGGACGTGCAAGCAGTTGATGCAGCAGTACGTCCAGAAGTCGAGGAGGACGACGCGCCCTTTTAAGGATTCAATGGATAAAGGTTTCTCGGTGTTTAACCAGGGGTAGTTTCCGGGGAATTCTGGTGCTCTGACGCGAGGCATGGCATCTCCTGGGTAGGATGTGAATGATTTTTTTACTTCTTTAATTTAGCGGGAAGTTTCCCGGCATGGGGAAAAAGCTGGTTAAACCTGGGCTTTTGGACACAGCCAAGATGCCATTGCCACCAGAGGGGAGTGAGTTCAGTGTTCATATAGCCACCTTGAATACTTTAGTCTGTAGCACTTTTGTATTCAAAACCTTACTATTTCTCTCTATGCAGCCTAGCAAACTAGACCAAACTTTAGGATTAGAAATACAACGTCGTCGCATAGAGAAACGTTGGTCCCAAGAATATCTGGCAGAAGTCACAGGTCTGCACAGAACCTATATCAGCCAGCTTGAGCGAGGGCTGAAAAGTCCATCTGTTAGAGTTCTTAGTCACATTACAAATGCTCTGGACATAACAATGGGTGAATTTTTACGAGTTGTAGAGGAACTCTTGAGTGCTGACGGAAAACGAGATTGAAAGATTGAGGCAAGCCATTATTGCTACCATTGCATCTCCAGTTATAGGCTCGATAGAGGATTATACTTGGGAACCTATTTTTCCTTAGACCTCTTGCAAAAGTCTCCAATAAGGGCAATAGTGAGGTGATTGAGAGGAAAAACTGATGACTTACGAACAAGTGCAAAGCTTAAAGCCAGAAGCCTTTAAGAAATTATGTGGCGTTGGGTCTACAACTTTTGCAGAAATGGTGTCAGTAAAGCGAACAACAGAAACGCAAGAAACGGAAACCCGGTCGTCCACCTAAACTGAGCTTAGAAGATCAGGTACTACTGGCATTACAATATTGACGAGAGTACCGTACCTACTTTCACATTAGACCTCTCCCATAATTCCAATCCCTTTCCCCGCTTGGTTTCTGGCGGACGGTTCCCGCAGGGACAGTCGGCCAGAAACCAACGCTTCCATAAGGGTTTCAACGGTCAAGCGATAAAAACTACCCAATTTGATGACCTAAATTTTACTGTTTTTTTTCAGCTTGTGGGGACTTTTATTGACACATAACGATCGCACCTATTCGCCATCTTACTAATCCACATACCACCAAAATTACTCTCGCGTAATTTTTTGCTCTTAAGCGAAATATTTCTGATGCTACTCTCCATATTTTTAGTAATCTAATTAGATGCTCGACAAAGATTCTTTTTTGAGCCTTTGACTTATTCGCTCTCTCTGCAAGCAGGAGTCAGAACTCCCTGACGATGTTTTTTATGAGTAGTATTAATTAATGGTCGAGTGCATAAGCTTTATCCCCTTGAAAGTTTTGTGAGGTTTCTCATGACGCTTGCTGCTTTCTCCAAATGTTTATGTCGGCTGTTTATCCGGTTTCTCCTACTACTACGTCAACCCTCTCTTTACCGGATGGCATGACTATTACCTGGTTCTTTTTAGTAGGTCTCTTTTGCTTGCCAGAGTAATTTTTTTTCTGCTCTTCATTGTCCGTAGGTCTTTGTATGGGCTGCTGGTAGCTATCTACTATCAACTCAAATTCTTTCAAAATTTCCCGCACCCATGCCCGAGCGGAATCATTTTTTTTTACTTGTTCTAACAATGAACCGGGTAATAACTCTCTTAAAATCTTTACTCAGTGGTGAAAAATATAATTAGCGTGGAGTACCCATGCCAAATTGTACCCCAAGTATTTGAAAAGTATAGCGGTTCTCAAAAAAGTGAGGTATGCCCTATGCCCACGGAGCCCTATGCCCTATGCCTTATGCCCTATGCCCAGTCGTACCTCATCTTTCGGAGAAAGGCTATAGGTAAGTTATGCAGGTACACTAATGTCAAAAGAATGTGGTCTGATCTCGTTAGTTTAGGAGAGCGACCGCTGCCAGGTTTGATGAGCCGAGTTTTCTGATTTTCTTGCTGTTTTTTGTGGCGGTCGTACAGGTTTTTTGCCTTGGTAATTAGTTCTATTAGTTGGTCGGACTCTATCCCCAACATTCTTTGAGTCTCGGATGGATGATTTTCCAGGTATTCTCGGAGTTTGCTCATCTTTTTGGGGTATAAAATTCCCTTATAATTTAAGAGCGATCGATCAACCATTTCTTTTTGGGAGATGTCTATTGCTCAAAGCGGGAACATCAATGAATCCACTGCGTTCCGGCAAGTGAGGCACGTAGAGAATACATTGATTCGTTCAGGTCGGTTTAGCTTACCCGGAAAGAAAGCACTGCCACAACCTGACTCAGTTTTAGGACTGGTTGTGGTCGATGTGGCCGAAAGTCCAGTCGAGCGTCAAAAAAAAAACGACAAGTGTTTTCGGGCAAAAAAAAGTATCACACCTTGAAGTCACAATTAGTGGTCAATCAAAAGACGGGAGCAATTATTTGCAGAGCTTCGTGGTAAAGGCAGAAGGCATTCCTTGTGACTATTCATTCTTCAGTAAAGTCAGGCTAGCCACTACAATTAAGCTTTGGCGTGACAAGGGTTATCAAGGAATTGGGAAACTTCTTGCCAATAGTCAGATCCCTACTAAAAAGCCCAAAAGCTCTAATTTATCTAAGGTTCGACGACAGGAAAACCGTACTCTGGCAAGCCAACGTATTGTCATTGAACACGTCAATCGGAAACTGAAAATTGTTCGGATTCTGTCGGAACGTTACCGAAATCGCCGACGTAGATTTGGTTTATGCTTCAACCTGATTGCAGGCATCTATAACTATGAACTTAACCTTTCATAATGACTTTTGCAAGAGGTCTATTGATTTAATCATCCACAGTGGCTCTAAGTCAAGCGAGAATAACCCATTCAGCTATGAACAACTGTCCGGAATATTGACTTTAAATCACGGAAAAGTATCTTAAACTCAGCTGCAGGTAAACTCGCGACCTTGGTTGTCTGTGAGAGCTTTTAGTGCTAATCTATTAGCACAATAAAAGGGGTCATGGTAAAGGACGACTTCAAATAATATATAAGTTAACAATTCTGCTCATCCGGGTCAGGAAGTCGATCTGTAGCCTCATTTTTGGAATCACAAGGTGAGATAAATGAAAATAATCAAGCAAACAGCAAGTGAATTAATAATTCAGACTCAAAGCATATTTGATTTTTGGTTGCCTAGTTGTTTATTCATAGCCTTTGGACTGTTCGGGCTGGCTTTTGATTATCATAAAGCAACCCTGAGCTGCCAGCGATTGCAGGCCAAACAAGGAAATTGTCAGTTGGTGCGATCGAATTTACTGGGGTCGAACATCAAAGAAATTGAGCTTGCTTCTTTGCAGGGAGCTAAAGTTCAAAGATGCGGCTATAAAACCAGAGTGGTACTTTTGACTTCTGTTGGCTATGTTCCTTTCACTGCTAACTCCACTAATTGGGGAAGCCAAGACGCTGTTGCTTCTGACATCAATTTTTTTGTTAAAAATGCCAAAGATCGATTGCTGCGCTTAAGCCAAGAAGATCGCTGGTTGGGATGGACAGGAGGCATATTTTTGCTTGCAGCAGCCGCAGTGATCGTCTTGAGAAATAATGAAACCTACAGCTTCGATGGAAATTTAAACACCTTGACTGTTAAACAGCAGGGTTTGTTTGCACGTAAAGTAATTGAATACTCTCTGTGCGAGATTTATGGCGTGGAAGTCGATCAAACCAAAGATCGGCAGAATGACACTTGGTACGAAGTCAGACTGTTAGTTTGTGGAGGATCTCGCATATCCCTGCCCAACACGATGAGTCCCTACGAGCAAGAAAAAATCGCCAAAGCGATTAACAACTATCTGCACGAGCAAAAATAACACAAAATAGCCGATCGCCATCAACCCGATTTCTCAAGCTTGCCGACTTACGCAGAAACCGGGTTTTTTACCAAAATTTCTCCTAGAGCGCGATCGCGCCCCTTATAAAAACCCCGTTTCTGTGGTATCGAATGCGAAACTCGCGGGGGGAAACTCATCATCTAAAAAGTGAACAATCGTTCACTTTTTAGGTTCTTTCAACTTCCAACCTGGTTTGACAACTTGCCGGGAACGGGCAATTACTAAACAATCATTCGGCACATCTTCTGTCACCACAGAACCCGCTGCTACAGTAACATCTTCCCCCAAAGCTATCGGTGCTACCAGCACGCTGTTAGAACCCGTTTTACTCCGATCGCCTATTTGAGTTTTGTGCTTGTTTTTTCCGTCATAATTCGCCGTAATTGTCCCAGCACCGATGTTGACTTTTTCTCCCAAAGTGGCGTCGCCTAGATAAGACAAGTGAGCAACATTAGTTCGATCTCCTATTTGAGTATTTTTCAATTCTACAAAATTGCCGACGCGGCAGTTCGCCCCAATTTCTGCGTGTCCCCGCAAGTGTGCGTAAGGGCCAATTCGCGAATTTTCGGCAACCATACTGTCAGAAACCACCGAATAAAGTACAGTCACATTTTCTGCAATTTGACTGTTTTCGATCAAACTGCCGGGGCCGATGCGACTCCCAGAGGCGATCGAAGTGTTTCCCCGCAAGTGAGTTTGCGGTTCAATTACCACATCCGGCTGCAACTCTACGGTATCGTCGATCGTGATGCTGTTGGGATCTAGCAGCGTCACTCCCGCCGTCATCCACTTGTCCTTGATCCGCGTTTGCAAAATATCGCAAGCTGTGGCTAAATGTTTGCGATCGTTAATTCCCAATATTTCTTGATAATCTTCCACATCCAGCGCCATTACCGGATTGAGGAAATTTACCGTATCAGTTAGGTAATATTCTTTTTGGTCATTATCTGCCTTCAATTCTGGCAAAATTTTCTCTAAATCCGGCCAATGAAAGCAGTAAACACCTGCATTAATGCGGTGATTTTGCTTTTGAGCTTGTGTGCAGTCGCGGTCTTCGACAATTTGCTGGACTAAGTTTTGACTGTCGGTAAATACTCGACCGTATCCTTGGGGATTCGGCAAATTAGCTGTCAATAAGGTAGCAGAGTTTTGGTGCTGTTTGTGAATTGCTATCAATTGTTTGATAGTTTCTGCCCTCAGCAAAGGTACATCCCCATTTAAGACCAGCAAGTCCCCTTGAAATCCCTCTAAGTGAGGCAGCAATTGTTGGATGGCGTGACCTGTTCCCAATTGTTCGGTTTGTTCTACAAATTCTAGGGGAGGAAGTTGAGAATTTTTCTCCGATATTTCTTGACATCTCATCAGCGATTCTTTAACGAGTTCGCCTCGATAACCGACGATGACAAGTCGCCTGGTAATTTGAATTTGTTGACAACTTTGGACGACTCGCTCAACTAGCGATCGACCGCCCAATTCGTGTAGAACTTTGGGTAAGTCAGATTTCATGCGTGTGCCGCGTCCAGCCGCTAAAATTGCTATTGCTACCATTGTGCGATCGAGTTATTTGCTATAAAAACTTGAATATTGACTCACTGATGATATCACTCGCTGCCGGCCGATGGCACTGCGATCGCACAAATTTTTCACCTAAAATTTCCCATCTCCCATCCGCGCGATCAAGAATTTTTCCAGCCGGATGCTGGTTTTAGGGGCGATGCTTGCAATATCTGGACTGGCGCGCCCGGTATCAAAAACCCGGTTGCAGCAACAGTATTTGGCGGCTGATCAAGACGACTTGCATTCCTCACTACAAACCTGAGTTCGTTTGGGAATAAGGACTGCGAGTCTTTTCCCAAGGGCTGGGAGGGGGAGCGAGAGTGATAATTTGCGTATTTGGGCTGGGATTTGCCACGATACATTATACTATTTGTTGAATTTCAGTTAGGGTGTTTTCAACTTTAAAAAAATTATTTCTGACTTTTTCATTAATTCTGCCTTCTATAGCAACCGCGCCCGAAGGTTAAGACGTTCTTAATTGCTGAAACATGAGCTATCATATTGCTTCTGACTTCTCTGCTAAATAACTAAAGCCTTCTGACTTCTTCCATCCGTTACATCTGTTACGTAATCCGTTACCGAACTTCCTTCTACCTTCTACCTTCTGCATTATCAGGTGTCCAGCTATGACAGAGCTTAATTTTCAGGAACTTGCCAAGCAGGGAAATCCGCAGGCCATCGCATCTTGGCTAAACAGCCAGTTGCAATCTGAAGGCATCACAGCCTCGGCGAATCTCGACGGCGACTGTTTGGATGTAATTCTTGAGGCCGAGCAGGTACCCATAGAAAATACATTAGTTGATTTTGTCCGCACCGATCTGACGAATTTGCAGCCGGATTCGATTCGTAAAGTGAAGGTTGAGGGCCGAGAAAACGGTCAGATTGCTGCTGCTTGGAGTCAAGAGTTTAGTTTGGAGAATAGCAATTTTGAACCACAGAGCTTTGGGGGAGAATCTGTGCCAAATACTGCGGTTGCTAATATGGACGATCGCACAGAGATGGAGAACAAATTTGAGGAGGAAAAACCGCCGGAACTTGCTGCATTTGAGAATCGACTGCGATCGACTTTCATTGTAGTCGGGCTAGTAACCGGTATGTTGGCGATCGCCGTGGTGGCGTTTGTCGGTAAAATTTTGAACCAGCCAGCAGCAACTGCGGGGGAGAATCCCGATGAAACAGCAAATTTAGCAACTGCACCAGATACTTTTCGAGAAGCCGTTAACAGCGCACTCAAAGCAGCAGAATTAGGCCGAGCGGCAAAAACAAAGGAAGATTGGACTACAGTTACCGATCGGTGGCAAGAAGCGGTCTCATTAATGAGAAGAGTACCAGTTTCTAGCCCCAACCATCAACTAGCTCAAGCAAAAGTAATCGAGTATCAGAAATATCTGCTTTACGCTCAAGAAGCAGCAGTAACTCCCCCTCTGCCAACTCCAACTCCCGCACCAGCCGAAAAATCACCTGCGGAAAAAGCAACTCCTAAAAAATCCAATTCGCCAAAAGAAACTTCGGAGAAAGCAACTACTAAAAAATCCAATTCTGAAAATAGAGCTTCAGAGAAAGCTACTTCTAAGAAATCTCCTCCCGACCAAGCAGAATCCGAGAAAAAATCTCCTTCTAGATAATGTTAAAATATAGATTTGAATAATTATGACTGACAACACTTTAATCGTTTCTCCTGAATGGTTAGCCACCAATACGGACAATCCGCAAGTTGTAATCATTGACTGTCGGTTTTCCCTGGCAGACCCTGAATTGGGACAAAAACAATATCAAGAAAGCCACATTCCCGGAGCTTTCTATTTAGATTTAAACCGCGATCTTGCGAGTTCAGTGGGCAAACACGGCGGTAGACATCCCCTACCAAATATTGAAGAATTAGCTGAGAAGCTGAGCGCGATCGGCATTAATTCACCAGAAACTTTAGTCGTCGCCTATGACGATTCGCGGCTGGCTTTTGCCGCTCGTTTGTGGTGGCTGCTGCGATATATGGGACACAGCAAAGTCGCTTTGTTAGACGGCGGTTTCAGCGGCTGGAAAGCGACGGGCTATCCGGTAACAAATATTTTGCCAGAACCCCGGGAGGGTAAATTTGTGACCCACTTGCAGCAGGATTTGGCGGTAGATATTGAGGCGGTAAAAGAGCGTAAAGACTTGCCGGGAAATGTTTTGGTTGATTCGCGAGAAAGCGAGAGATATGAAGGTTTGCGGGAGCCTATCGACCCCATTGCAGGTCACATTCCGGGTGCGGTTAACTATCCTTGGCAAGGGGTGACTGATGAAACTGGAAAATTGCGATCGGCATCCGAACAAAAACAGCGGTGGACGGAATTAGAAAAAGCCGAAGAAATTATTGTTTATTGCGGTTCCGGGGTGACGGCTTGCGTTAATTTACTGTCTTTAGAAATCGCCGGAATTCCCGATGCTAAACTTTATGTCGGTAGCTGGAGCGACTGGTGTTCTTATCAGTTGTAGGGCCCAAGAGCAAGATGATTGTTGACTGTTGGGTGTGAGTTGTAGGGTAGCGGGCATTGATGTCAACTTAACGTTCAACCCTCAGTCCGGCAGCGGTTGAAACAAGAGCCTCAAAGCGAAACTCCTCGCTATTAGGACTAATAAGTTCTTCAGTCCTCTTTGAGAGGACTTTAGCTATGAGACAGGGAATTCATTCCCTGGCGGACTGTTGGGTGAGCGGAAGGAGTGCCGAACTAAAAGCTTAAGTTGACACTAATAGGTAACTGGGAATCACTTCGGCGGACATCAATGTCGTCGTAGGGTCGCTGCACCTTACGGCGAATTAAATAATACCCTAAAAATCAAAATAAATATAAGGCAAACCCCCTTCGGGAGCCAACACCCAAACCGCATACAAACAAAGCGGCACTAACACCAATTTCAGCGGCCAATTTAACTCCAATTTCAAACCCCGACTCAACGCATAATTCCCCAGCATCGCCGCAGCCAAAGCCGCCAACATCCAAGTTAAATGCACTCTTTCCAAACCCAAAGCTTCGCCATAAACTTTCTCAGCAAACTGCACGTCAGCAGCGTGTCCCCACAAATGCGAAATCGCCCATCCAGAATCCTTTAAATCTGGAAGTCGGAAAAATATCCAACTACCAAAAACCATCGCCTGAGTCAACAGCCAACCGATCGCAATACCGATCGGATTTTCCCACAAAAACTCGATCCGCAACCGCTTAAACAGCACATCAGTCAGCCTGTGAACCGCCAAAGCTAAACCGTGTAAACCCCCCCACACAATAAATCCCCAAGCTGCCCCGTGCCAAATTCCCGCAATTAACATGACGATCGCCAAATTCAGACAAGTGCGCCACAAACCGACTCGCGAACCGCCCAAAGGAAAATACAAATAATTGCGTAGCCAATCGCCTAAAGTCATGTGCCAGCGTCGCCAAAAATCAGCTATGCTGGCACTAAAATAAGGAAAATCAAAATTTGGTGGCAAATACCAACCCAGCAGCAAAGCAGTACCCCGCGCCATGTCAACATAGCCACTAAAATCGAGATAAAGTTGCAGCCCGTAAGCAAAAATAGCCAGCCACAAATCCTCGCTACCCGCCCGCTGCAAGTTGGTAAAACTTAAATCGACATAAATTCCTAAGTTATCTGCGAAAAGACCTTTTTTTACTGCACCAAAGGCGATCGTCCAAAGTCCCTCAGAAATGCGATCTGGCGTCGGAAATTGCTGGGTTTTCAGTTGATAGATCAAGTTGTGATACCGAGTAATCGGGCCAGAAATCAGCTTGGGAAAAAACAGCTTGTAAGCAGCAAAGTGCAGCAGCGAAGTAGCAGCAGGCGCGCCTCGGTACACGTCAATCAAATAAGCAATGCACTCAAAGCAAAAGAAACTCAATCCCAAAGGTGCGATGACGTGACTTTTCACCCAGTCAGCCCCGTCGATAGCTAAAGGCCAATTGAACAAAGTGCCGATCGAACTCAATAAAAAAGGCACATACTTAAAGCCCAGAAGCAGCAAAACATTCAGGCAGATGCCTATCCACAGCAGCAACAAACGGCGGCGGTTCCAAGATTCATTAGCAATCCGCCAATCCAGAGGTTCCCCAATCGCCATTGCCAAGCAGTAATTAAACAAAGCACCAACTAACAGCAGAGGAATGTACCAAATTTGCAGCGAAGCGTAAAAAATCAAACTACCTGCCAACATGATGAACAGCCGCCACCACCGCAGCGGAACCAACCAGTAAGCCGCGAACAAAACTAACAGAAACAGCGCATATTGAAGGGAGATGAAAGTCATACCATTTTAGATTTGAGATTTTAGAATTGAGAATGGCTTATTTTGTATGGGTTTGAATTACGCGCCTACAGTTGCATTCTTTTTATTAATCGAAACTTTGCTAAGAACGAGATTTATCATGGATTTTAGCCGATCGCCGACACGAAAACAGGCCCTCGGTAAGTCCCTACTATATAGTCGGCAACTGAGAACTGCTACATTTTACAGCACAAAGGTTAAATTCTGTTGCCAATTAAATAAATCTTGCCTGCTATAAATTACCTCTCTTATGAACAATATAAATTTTGGTGAAAAAATATAATTACGTTCGCAGCATCCGACTTCAGTTCTCAAAAGCTATAATTCCTGATATCGTTTCCCTTCGCATCGGAATAATATTTTGCACCGTGCAGGTCTAGCATCCCGCACAGCAAAAAAGTGATGTAACCCAAAATGTTTTGAATTCATCACGATAGCAGGTATTTGACAAGTAGTTCGATCGCATTTCAACCCTTCTCCAACCTCAAATTCGGTCAGAGTCAGTATCATAATGTCGATAAAAATTGCTGGCGGTTGCTCAAAGAGCCGCCGATCGCAAATTTGCAGCACCGTGGGTGTTTATATCGCAGTACAATGAATTTCTGCCAGCAAGTTTTTCAGCAAATACCGAAAAACTATCTTCATCCTCCCCACTCAAAACTTTGGCTGCTGAATCCGCCGCTGGCGATCGCCCGGAACCCCGCAAGCTACGAGAATTTGCGCTTGCCAGCGATATTTCATCTCCCTTAGCAGCCGACATTTCCAAAGGGTTTTCTTCCTCTCCAGGATACAGAATCGGCAGTGTGACCAAAAAAGTCGAACCAACTCCGGGTGAACTTGTGATTTCAATGCTTCCCCCTAGAAATTCCGCCAGTTTTTTGCATAGAGACAATCCCAATCCGGTGCCTCTGACGCCATTCTGCAAGGGATTTTCTATTTGGACAAATTCTTCAAAAATCCGCCTTTGGTCGCGTGGAGAAATGCCAATGCCCGTATCTGCCACTGAAAAAGTAACTGTTCCCTCCTCTCCTATTTCCGCAGCAACTCGAACTTCACCTGCTTCAGTAAATTTGAGGGCATTAGAAATCAGATTTCGCAAAATCTGAGAAACTTTTCCCTCGTCGGTGGTGAGGATTGGAAGTTCGAGAGGTTCTTCAAAAATTAGAGAAACGGCAGAGTTTTGGGGAAGCAGGGGGCGCATCATTCCTCGCAGGGCGCTGAACAAATCTTCGACTTCAAAATCAGCCAAGCGAACAGTTAGTTTTCCGGCTTCGACTTTGGCTAAATCTAACGAGTCGTTGACAAGTTCTGCGAGAGACTCAGCAGATTTGTAAATGTAATTTACTTGCTTGTCCTGTTCGTCTGAAAGTTCTCCGTCGAGGCGATTTAACAATATTTCGGAAAGGCTCATAATTGCCGTTAGCGGAGTGCGAAACTCGTGGCTCATATTGGAGAGAAAGCTGGTTTTGAGTTCGCTGGCGCGCCGGAGAGATTCGGCTTTGTCGTTCAATTCAGCGTAAAGTGCCAGGACTCCGCGATTGGTATCTTCTAGTTGTTGATTTAATTGTACGAGCTCTTCTTGACGCTGGCGGAGTTCGTCTAAAGTGCGTAGTAATTCTTGATTTTGCTGCTGAATTTCGGCATAGGGATCTTCGGGAATTTGGCGCGCTAGTTTGTCAACTAATTGATTTAGTTCGATCGCACTCAGCGCAGGCATATTTTTGGAAAACTGCTTAACTAATTGTACAGCCGTTCCGCGATCGGGCTGAGAGTCGATTTTCACTTCGTCCATCAACCGTTTCGCTGCGGCTAAACCAAGTCCCGCGCCGGTTTGCGATCGAAAATTGGGGCTTAACACAGCCGGTAAATCAGCAATTCCCGGCCCCGTGTCTGAAATCCTAGTCCGAAAAATTTGGGGCGATTCCCCTTCCACAATGAATTCTACTTTGCCACCGCCTGCATATTTGAAAGCATTGCGGGCAATTTCGGAAACTGCTGTGGCGATGCGGGTTTGTACTTGGGAATCGAATCCCAGCCCTTTAGCAATTTGGCGAGCTCTTTGGCGTACTTGTACGATGTCTTGTTCAAAGCGGACTTCCGTCGTCAGGATTGGGTAACTCACGCTGCTTCTCTCATCTTGGCTACTATAACTGTCATGTCATCGCGAGTGCGTTTGAAGTCCCGGTAGAGCACGGCTGCGATTAAAGCAGGATGCCTGGAGGCTAAACCCGGGTAGCGGTTTAAATTCCACTGCGCCGCCAAACCGTCGGAGTGCATGATGAGTAGGGACTGCTGCGACCAAGGATAGACAAATTCTGCTACTTTTCGCATCATATGTCCAACTGTGCCGTTGTAGGAAACCATGCTGCGGTTTTGGTTATCTGTGACAACTACACCGCTGATGTTGCCAATTCCGGCAAAACAAATTGTTTGTTGGGTAGGATCTATTTGGGCGATCGCCGCAGCCGCTCCTCTGGTATTTTTTAAAGCAGCGTGCGCCTTCTCTAAAATTGCTTTCGGCCCGAGTTTGGCGTTTTCTTGAAATACCCGCACTGCTTCGCGAGACGCTTCCTCTGCCAAATCCCCGTAGCCGAGCCCGTCAGCAACTAAAATCAGGTTTTTGTCAAGGTGATTTTCCGCAGCCCAGGAATCCCCGCAAATTTGCTCTCCTACTTTGGGCAAGTGGATGACCCCAAATTCCAAGTAATTGCTGTTTTGGAAGGCTTCCCGGCTATTTTGGGTCGGTTCCAGCCGCGCTAATATGGCTGTCCCGAGTTTTGGTACAGAATGAATATCAAAAAAAGTAGAGAGGCGTTTAATTGCCCCCAATCCAGTTCCAGGGCTTCCCGCTGTAGAAAAACCGTCCCGCAGACACAACGCGACATTTGCCATGCCCTGCCCCCGGTCTAGCGCTACTATTTCAATGCTATATCCTGCCGCTGTTTTGAATGTTCGCAGCAAAATTTCTCCTTCGCGGGCGTGCTTGACCACGTTTTTTGCTGCTTCGGTGGTAACAATTGCCACTTTACCGCGATCGGTATCGTTAAATTCGACTTCGGCCGCCAGGGCGACTGCGATTCGCCGCGCTTCTCCGACTTGACTTTCTTCTGTTACGGGCAAGGCTACGGCATCTATCATTTTTTATCAGTTCTCATAATGAAATCCTCCATACGCCAACCCTCTCCGGGTATGGTGTGGGATTCCAAGAATCACTTCTTGGCTTTGCTGGTTACTCTTTATACCAATTTAAAAAATAATACAACTATACGCAAGCTCCAAACCCCGATCGTCCTCACTCATTCCCAATGCTTTAATAGACCTCTTGCGAAAGTGCGAGCGCTCTAGTAAAATAAAAGAAAAAATTAGCTGAATAATATGAATTACGAACA
>NZ_JAUBSD010000039.1:0-61080 GCF_036704575.1 Microcoleus sp. K5-D4 | reverse complement strand
CCTACACAGTCTCTTATGCTTATTTTGTTAACTTTGTCAAGTTCATATTATACCAAATTAGATGAGCTTACCCTGGTATTATCACAAGCGCAAAGTTTGCGACACGCCGGAGGTTGCGCTAGATGGCAGCCTTAAAAAAAATGCAGGTAGTAATTGCCGGAATGGGTCAGCTTAACGGCACTTATTACTTCATGTCTAACTCTTTGCTTTATGCAAGCATTGGAGGAGTTACGGGTATTTCCCCTGCTGTAGAACCTAGTAAAGTTGTTCACCGTACTGAAGATTTATCCTTGTATGGTGTGCTTCAAACTTTAGCTGTATCTGTAGGAACTACAGCGACCAACAGGCGCACAGTAAAAATCTATTGCGCTGCACAACTAGCAAAACTTGCAGAAAAAGCATTAATTGGAAAAACAATTCCGCAAGGAACAATTAATAGCGTATCTCAAGACTTGAAAGCGCAGGAGTATTTGGCATAATGGCTAAAGGTGTAACATTTAGAAGCGAGAGCGAGGGAACTCCTACTTATGGTTGGATTTCACGCGCTAAAATTTACACAGGTGCGCTAATAGTTGCAACAGGTTTAGCTGGTGAGCAGGATATTCCTAGTGCCGCCGTTCCCGTTCCTTGGCGATTAGAGGATTTGCTTGCAGCAGGGGAGATTAAGCGCGTAACAGCAGTTTTAGACGATGGTGCGGGCAAGCGTACTGCACGAACTCTCTATATTGCTAGTGATCAAGTACCAAACTTTAGAAATCCTGTTACCAATGGTGGTTTGATTGGGGCAACTATTGATGGTAAAACGGTACTTTCTGCGAGCATTCCGCGTAAATCTTCTAGTCGATTGGCTTAAAATATTGTGTCTACCTTATCCTCTATTCCTGTTTACAAAGAATCGGTTTTATTAGGGCTAGAACCTTATAAAATCCCTGTGTTATTTTCAGGTTCTACAATTATCATAGAACCTAAATTTCACAATGAATTTATCAAAGGATTTGCTGGTTATCTTATACCCGCAGTCAATACAGAAATAGGGGAAATTAGACACAAATGGATGCCTAGTTGGATTAACAGCAAACAATTTATCAATTTTGCAATTCCTTATTTTCCCAACACTTATGAACTTTATTTTAAAGTTGGACATATTTTAAGGGGAAATACTTTCACGCTCAATATTTGGGAGATAACTTAAAATGGCTCAAGACGTAACGGTGTCTAGTTGGTATAACAATCTTGGGACAGCGATCCAACCAATATTTAATACTGCAGCAATGGCAACAATTACACCCGCTAATGTAATTTTTTCTGCTGTTGAAGCATATCGAGAAAGCCAAGAAATTTACAATGCTGGAACAAGTGTTGAAGCCGGAGATTTTATCAATTTTGCTTCCCCTATTCGACAAGATGCTACTCCGACCTTTGATAGTGCAGGTGAACTTAGTTCAATTAAGTCTGTAACTTTGCGAGCAAAAGTTATTTATGCACCAGACCCAAACATAGCTCCTAGCAATTCAACTACAATTATTTAACGGCTTTTAATCTGCCAATGCTATCATCAAATACTAACATTGGCAGGTTAAGCATTTATCAAGGTAAACTAAATGGCAATTGTTACACCTGGCATTGGTGAAACTTTTACGGGTACAAAACTAGAGGGTAAATTGTGGCAAGCAATTCACCATATACAAAACGGAGAAAAATTAATAACCGATTCAACAGAACGGTTCAATGTTTCCAAAGATGACACCTTTAATTTAACGGGTGATTTTACCTTGCCCGGTGCATTAATTTGGGACGAAACAATCGCTACTTTCAGAGAGGTTGCGACACCCTACTTAGCAACGCTTCCGTTTACTCCTGGCGACCCAACAGGAACATTTAAGGCAACAACATTAAGTCAATATTTTATTGATTTAATGAAATATTGCATCATGAAGCAAAATTTACAAGCAACAAATCCCGCAGGATTAAAGAATGTTACATTAGAATTTGACTATAACTTGTTGTTATTTTCAGGGACTCTTAAGCTTCCCTATACTGTTGAACTGTCTGATGACGGCGCAATTATTGAAAGGGCAGCAGAATGGATTGTGACTTAGTAGATAAAGTAATTGTTATTTGGCTGGTCGCTTCTGTTGCTCAATTTGTAATTCTTAGTTTTGCAATTTTGTACTATTCAATTCAAATTAGAAAAGGTAAATAAATGGCAACCGCTACACCTATAAAAACTTATGGCGTAACTATCGAAAATAGTTCGTTAGCTTTTAGCACTTCTGGTATTACTCCCGGTCAATGGCTACAAAATTTTGCGAGTGACGCTTGGAACGCAATCAAAAACGGAGTGCAATCGGCCCTAGATTTAGGTCGGAGAATGCTTGAAGGCGGTAGAGAGGTACTAGCAGCAATTGCTAGGGGTGACATAGGTATATTTTTAAATTGGTTTAAGGACGACCCTAAAGCCGCTATTGCTGGTGGAGCTGCCGTAGGTTTAGCGGGTTGGCTTATAGCTGGTACTACAGGTATCGGGGCTGCTTTGTCTAGTGCGACTTCTGTTGCTTCTAGTGCTATTGGTTCAATGTGGGCAACATTAGGTAGTTACAAATTAGGAGGAATTACATTAGGCGCTATGTTGCCCACATTGCAGCAAGTAATTGTAGGGGGTGGCCGGGTGGTTGTCAATACTGATTGGGCGCAATCCGACGCATCAATTCTTGCTCAATTACAGGGACAGTACACAACTTTTTTAGAAAACGTAGGAGAACAAGCAGGGCGCTTAATTGTAGGTTTAGCGATGGGAGGCGGTAGGGCTAACCCAAAGATGACAATTAACGTTACAGCAGCAGCAGCCCTAAGTATTGTCGCAGAAAGGGAAGGCTCAAGGATTGAAGAGGAAATGATAGAAGCCTTATCAGAGCTTGCCAATACGTTTGTAAAATATGCGACTAATCTTTTAGGAAAACTGGGTTATTTGCAATTTAGAAAATGGGTAAGAATGAATGTGAAAACTGGAATAGAAGGAATTGACAAGTATATTCAAAATTGGGGTTTAGAAGAAGGAGCTAGTTGGAGTATTGCACAACAAATTCAAACTAGAATTGACTCAATAGAAGAAACTAACCCAGAGTTACACGCTTTAGTCCAAGGTGTTTATTCTGGTCTAGGTGAGGGGTTTAGCGATTTTGTAGCATTTGTCTAGCACTCATTGTCTAATAACATTCGATAACAACATTACAGCAAGAAATACCTAATGACCGATACCATTACTCGCACCTTTCCTATTGATTTAAATTCCTCTTACACCCCAAATTCTATCATAGAACTTGCTCATTTTAGAGACATAGATTTCGACCCTGATGAACGAGTAGGTATTTATTTGGAGTCTTGGTTTTGCAATATAAATCTTAAAAGTTTTCAACCAGGGTTTATTCCTGAGTTTGAAGGTGACGAATCAGAACGTGAAAAAATGAGTTTATTTACTCAGGCTGAAAACAAATCACAAAAATTAGGACTAAGAATTTTAATTAGAAAAAACAACACTGGAACATGGCGAAAGCGCGCAGAAATAATATTAGTTAATAGAGAAAGAGAAGATTATTTTGATTTAGTGCAGCCTTATTTAGCTAAAAACGCTGTAAGAATACTAGAACAAAATGATAGCATTGCTGTTCAACTTGTAGACTACGGCAATGGATTGTTGAAAACCAATGATTTTGTTGGGATTGAATTAGGGGTAACGATTACAATTGGAAAAAAAAACAATATGGATATTTTTAATGCTCGAATTACAGCATTAGAACTAGCCTTGCTTGCGACAAACCAAGGAATTGACCAAGCAATTATTGATTGGGTAGGTACAGCACCAGATAATTTAAATACTTTAATTGAATTATCAAACGCGCTTGGCAATGACCCCAATTTTGCTAACACTGTTATCAACAGCCTTGCAGCCAAATTAACTGCATCATTAAATTTAAGTGACTTGCAATCTAGACAAACGGCATTAAACAATTTGGTTGGTGCTGTAACAAAAAATAGATTTTTGAGCGGAAATGGTACAAATATAGAACTTAGTCAAATCAATTTAGATAGTGATGATGTCACAGGGGTTTTGCCTGTTGTAAAAGGTGGTAGTGGGATTAATACGGCTGCCTATAATTTTAGGGCTTCTGTTTTTGCAAATCAGTCTATCCCTGGCGGAGCATGGACTAAAATAATTTTGAATGCAGAAATGATAGATTTAAACAATCAATACAATCCCACTAATTCAAGGCTAGTCGCTTTAACATCTGAAGTGTGGCAAATTTGCATATATATTACTTTTAGGCTCACGACTAACAGCAGAGTGTTAGTTTCTGTATGGAAAAACGGTGGAGAAGTTGGGGGACTTTCTAGGGTAATTGATGTTGTGGCTAATGCAGGAGATTTTAGTTTAAATCAAAACATACCTGAGTTTTCCCTACAGGCTAATGATTATTTAGAAATATATTGTTATTGTTCACCTGGGACGACAGTATATGGTGAAGGCGGAGCAAGTACCGTCTTTTGGAGTGGAAAACGTATTAATTAATTTGATATGCCCTCAAACCCCAGAAAACTACAGCCGAACCTTGCAAAGCCATCTGAAGGAAATAGTTTTAATGCGGGTAAAAAACCTACTGAAGCTATCAACCCATTACAAGGATTGAATATATCCGCAGAACGTGAAATTGGTAGTGCGGGAGGAATTAAAGCAACTGGTACATTAACTGTAGGTATAGATAATTTAATAGCTCAACAAGGGTTGACAGTCGAAGCTGATGCAACTAACAAAACTCTTGGAGTAGGGCTTAACGTAGGTTCCCCAAAAGGAAAATTAGGAGTAAATATTGGAGGTAAAATTGGTTACGACGAACAGGGAAAAATGTCAATTCGCGGTGCTGAAGCAGGAGTTAATATTGCTGGATTTGGTGGCTCTGCAAGCATAGATGATGAAAAAGGGATTACAGGGTCAATAAGTGTTGCGGGAGCAAAAATAGAAGTTACCGTCGCTCCCGACGGTAAAAAAACTTTATCTCTCTGTTATGGCGTACCAGGTGGGGAATTGTGTGTAACTTTTGAGCCCGATCCAGAGCAGCAAATACCAATACCACCGCCACCACCGCCACCACCTTTAACTAACAATAAAATGCCTGCTGGATGGGAACCAACGGTAACAGCAATGCCTAATTCTACCCTTACCCCCGGCTCTTATTATTTACGAAGAACTTTTATTGGTGCTGATGGAAATTATTACTATGACAGCGGGAACGGCTTTACTATTTACAAAGTCACTCCCCCGCAAACAGGTAATTTACGCTCTCCTTCTGTTAACCCTTCGGAAAGTAAACCCGAATATTGTTTTAATATCACTCAATCTCAAATTGATTCTAGCACTGTATCGCCCGCAACCGGAACACGTTATAGGCGAGCGGGAATTAATGGTGCTTATGCTTTAGCTCACTTAATTAATAGAATAGAAATCTACTCTGCTGTTCGATACATTTCTTCGCTTGGGCTTGTTAGTCAACAGAATGAAACATATTACCGACGTATGGTAATAATTAGTCCCTATGGAGGTTCAAATGGTTATAAAGTAGGTGACATAGTTGACCCTAGTAGTTTAGTTTATTGGTGGATGTTTCCTAATTATGGCGAAGATAGTTTTTGGCAATGGATGAATTGGGAATTAATTCAAAAATATACTATAGAATTAGTAAGCTGTGAGCCTCCAGCGCCAGTAATTGTAAACATTCAACTACCAAACACGCCGCCAATTATTAAACCTATGAATGAATGTTGTGACAAAGTAAACGAAATGTATAAATATCTTGGAATTGCCAAGATGAAAAAAAAATTTAAAGTTGCAAATCAATTTCTTGCTCCCGGTGCAACAGGTAACACTGAATGTGAAGATTATTATGCCCTACAAGAAGCATTATTTCGGATGCTTGCTAATGGATTAATTATTAATCCAACATCAGCACCTAACGGTACACCGTGGCAATCAGCTAACGCTACAGCTTGGGCTGGTCAAATGTATGAAATGATGGCAGAGTCAATGTCTGACGGCAATAGCACTCAGAAAGTAGAGATAGCCATAATAATGCAGTTGGCGCAATTGATGAAAGTTAATGCCGAACAAACTAGAATGATTCAATTTTTATCCGAATGTATAGGTATTACTCCTGAGTTAGATACTGAGGATGTCCCGATATGCTTTACCATTCATGAAGCCCACAAAGGCTTTGGGAAGAAGGACAAAAAGTTAATTGATATAAATGCAGCCAAAACAGACAATCAGGTAGAAAGCGTTTTGGCGACAATGCTGCAACCGTCTAAAATTCCTATCAGCACATGGAAGTTTAAACCTGATAGTATATCAATAATTGAAGCATTAAGACAATTGTAAATTATGGCAAAAAATACATCAGGAACAAGAATTAAGCCTAGAGCAAATAATGCTGAGTCAGTTATCAGGCAACAGTTTACTGATAAACGAGAATCATTAATCAGGCAAGGACAGGTAAATGCAATGATTTTGCAGAATGTATTAGGACTCGATAAAGATGGAGACATGAAAGATTTTATCCGGACGACTACACAAAGCCTCAAGGCATCCAAAAAGACATAAAAATAGCGATCGCACTTGAGGGCAAGCGCGATCGCACAGCAAGGATAGAAAAGCCCATCTGCTTGGACTGCCGCGCCACTAAGGCAGGTGCCGCCGTCGAAAACTAGAAGGGAATGGGATTGTAATAAGCCTCAGAGTTGGGGTTAGAATTCAGATCGTTCTCTGAGGCTGAGGGCTTTGGGTTGTTATCGTCTCTTAGTTCGCGCAATTCACCCATGTGGGCATTGAACCGAGTCACACAAACACCTGTCAGCCGGATAGCCGCTTCAACAAGCCTAGGGTATTCTTCGAGTCCATACCGACCAGAGGCAATCATTGCCGCCAGTAATTGCGTTGCCATGACCTCGCCGTGAGGCTGTGGATAATTCGGATCGTCAAAATAGTCGCGAATTTTCAGCTTTTGGTTAAAGGTAAACTCTTCCATTTACAAACTCCATTTACGATCGCCAACACTCCACCGATAGCCGAGGCTCTTGAGATTGTCGTACAACACGGAACGGTCTAAACCCTTGCATCCTGGGAGAATGGCGAGAGCTTGCTCATACTTCTTAAGTTTAAGTGCCATAGTTCAAGATTTTCTATCTGTTTCTCAAAGCGATCGCCTTCTCAACTAGAAGGAGAACAAAACCAATCATTTGGGCGGCCAGAAAAAGGGTGTCACAAAGAGAAGGATTATCTTCGTTGACACGGGCAGTAAGGCGATTAAGAACAAACTGGACGTGACGCAAATCTGCAGCACATTCGCTAAGCTCCTCATCCTTATTATCGTTTTCTATTTTTGCTTCCATAATCTCCTAACCTAAAACCTAAAATCCAATCCCCGTAAAACCAAAAGTGCCCGAAATTTTGGACACTCTGGGATTTACGGGGATTATTTTCGCTCTGGCCAAGTGGAAAATCAGCTCGATCTGAACTTAACTTTAATGGGCAAACCCTCACTGCCGAACCTATCCGCCAAGTTTTTCCGATCGGAATCTGACACGAGATCCCATACATCATTGTGAACTTCACCACTTTCTGAGTCCGCAGCGACGCGCGTAGAACAATAAAGCCGTGTGACCAGTGCAGTTCCTTTGGTTTTTCGATTCCACTGAACCGCGTAAACCCAATTTAGGTCAATCATCACATCTAGCGCACTGATATAAAACCAGTCTCTTTCCATAGGACAGCAAGTAGAGGTTGAGTTCAGCCCAAATCTAAAAGCCTATAACCCTTACGGAGTAAGGCTTGTAGCCAAAAGTCCAATAAATTAGACTTTTGTCTGTCGAGGGGGATTATTTTCGCTCTGGCCAAGTGGAAAATCTTATCTATTTTTCGGTGAGATATGCCGCAAGTTCGGGGATTTCACCGGCGCGCTGCCACTCTGCTTCACCGCGCCGCACCTTGGTTCGGGCTGTAACTTTCTGGACATCGAGGAGCTGTAACTTGGTGTACGGCCCTTCAGCGTTGCCACTGCGAAAAACGTACCATTCGGGAAGTTCAGGGGTTGGCTCTGCCGGTTTGGCAGTTTTCATCCGGCTCATACCAGATTCGGCTCTGAGCTTGTTAAGTTCTTGGTCTGCGGGATTGGGAGCGGCTACTTTACGGGTATGTGATCGCTTTTGTGTCGACTCCTGAGCTTTGGCTTTAGCCGCTAATTTAGCTGCGCGCCGATGCCTCGCCCACAAATCGTACTGGTAAATGTAAGCCGATACTAAGAACATCCCAATCGGGATCATTTCTCGTCCCAATTGGATAAGATTTTGTCTGAGTATCATTGACTCAAAGTCATCGGCGTCAGCTCTGGGTATCTGCAACACTTGGGAAAGAACGAAGATCGTAACAACAAATGCTACAAAACTGACAATGAGAGCATTCAGTCCTTCTTGCCAGTGCGATCGCTCCAACCCAGAACGATCAGTTAGGTACTGACGAACCGGAGCAAGCCTAGGATGTGCTGGTAGATATTTCAGTAAAAGCCTTGTGGCAGATGTTATTGCCCAATGAAAGAAGGTAAACAAGAACGGTGTGAAAAGCCAGACTCCAATAAGGACACCAACAACGCTCTCACCGTATTCGAGAGGTTGGGACTTGACCTGAACAGTGAGAGCATAAGTAAGTCCGAAGGCTCGTATCCATGAGATAGGATAAGGAAGCCACTTTGGCCACGTGTTCATGGTGGGATAATTTGACGGGATATCAATATTGTCCCACCACACCGATGGCTTAGATATCAGCCTCTCCGACTTAACAGCCGGGGAGGCTGAACTATTTAGTTTTCAATGTTCAGTCCAGCTACCTGTAAAGCTTGTTGCCCATTGTGAATATTGCTAAACGCTTCGACAAGCTCTTCAATACTGCAATCGTAAGCTTGACAATACCGAGGAATATCGGTCAAAGCAGGGTGAGGCACGACAATACCGCGTTCCCATTTACTAACAACAGACTCAGTAGTATCTAGCTCTACAGCAATTTGCCTTTGAGTTTTTTTAGCCCTTTTACGAAGCCACACAGGGGTTACAAGATTTGCTTGATTTTTTACTTCACTTGCCATAGTATAAAAGAACTAGCTTTTAAAAGCAAGTCCTAGTAGACAAGTTTCTAAAAGCCAGTACCCAGAAACAACAAAAACAGCAGGCCGGTGATTAGCGTCCACGGCCTGCCTACATCAAATATAAAGTTCCCTCAAAAACGAATAACACCAAGTGGATAGCTGTGTAAGTCCTGCGGGCTTCAGCGTGCGCTTGCCGTTGGTTCGGTCGAGAGCTTTTCCTTCTTGTAACCCAGGTTGCACCTGCCCACAAGAAGGGTTCCATCACACAGGGTTGTAACCCCTCACCTGCATATGTGCTCAAAAACTTTCAAACCAAACCCATTCCGAGGCAGCGGCCGCTAAATTTTCCAGCCAACCAGAAGAGGAGATGCCTCTGAAGCATTAGACCGATCCGAACAGCCTTATCTCAATCATTCGTTCTCGGCGATCGCACTTCTCAACCCAGCGATCGCCTTCCCTACTCCCCCCGAACACAAAATGCAAATCGACCCAACTTACAACCCCGAAGGCAACGAACTCGCAGAGAAAATCATCGAACAGCGCGCATCACTATCACAACTTAGAGCCTTACTCAAGGAAATAACCTGGTTTAGAAAGCTTGCCGTAGTTGTAATAGCTTGCCACCAGGCAATCACTGAAGGGCCAGTCGAATACGTCAAACTTCAACCCCTAGGAGAGTTTGAATATGAACTTAAGGCGGCGACAACATGGATACGTTCTTTGCCGCCGGACACACTAATTGAAATTGCGATCGAAATCCTTTCAGAATTCCAAGACACCAACGAATAACAAATCACAATAAATCGCGTGCAGTGCGCGATCGCCTCTCCCACCCCTAACAAATATGAACAGAAGCCGAGCCTTCCTTCACGAGACAAATATCAACCAAACCAGAAGAGAAAAAATTCTCAAACTCCTAAGCACGGGCCCCAAAACAGCTTTCAAAATCTCCTGTTTGATGTCAGAAGAGTACATCGCTAGCGCAACAGTATTGTGTCGCCTCCGCGAATTGCAGGCAGCAGGACAAGTTCACAGAATCGGCGATTTTTGGAGCATCAAACCATGATAAATGCTCAACAGCCTTTCAAAGTCGGCGACAGAGTAAGGCGGATAAGGGATCAATGGAGAGTCGGGACGATCGTCGAAATTTGTCAAAAGAAACAACTAGCTTTAGTCCTTTGGAAACAAAGACACTCAAGAGTTGAGCTCCGTTATTTAACACTGGACAGCCATGACAATCGCAACAACCGATAGACCAAAACTTACGGCCCAAATGGGTCGCAAAGAGGCCGAAGAAATAACAAACGACATTCGCGCTAACTTCGACAGCTTGGGCAAAATGCTGCTCGAAGTTCGAGAGCGGAAAGGATTCTTAGCCCTTGGATATCAATCGCTCGAAAGCTATTGCCTTACCGAATTCGGCAAAGGCAAAGCCAGAGTGTACCAATTAATCGAAGAAGCCAAGATAGAGGAAGGCATCACAGCCGAACTGGCCGCTTCAGATTCTCCAATCAAATCCCTAAAAATGCCCGGAACCTATCTCCGGGAGTTAAAAGTTTTGGAAACGCCGCGCCAACAAATCGAAGCGATCGCCTACGCTAACAAGCTGGCTAACAACGAAGGCAAAACCAAGGCGACAATAACTCACTTACAAGCAGCTATCAACAAACTCAACCCCAAAAAAGTTGAACAGACCAAGCAGATTCTTGAAACGATAGGATTCAGAATAGGAGCAGAAGTCGAATTACTGGAAGGTAGCACCAGAGGAGAGCGCGGTATCATCCGCAAAATAAATAAAGAGGGAGTACACGTAGAATTTTATAACGGCAACTCGAAGCCCATCGCTTGGGATGTTAGCGCATTGAAAATCGTCCCAGCAGCCGAAAGACCCAACTTTCCGGCAATGATGGATACCATCAACATTGGAGATAAAGTTAGGATATTTTCCTCTAACAATAACAGAGGCAAGACGGGAGAGATAGTAGCAAGAACTAACGACAAGCAAGCGTCAGTCCTGGTCGAAGGAAAACATAAATTAGAGATACCTTACGCCGAATTAGAACGCATCGAAATAGTTAATGAAACTCAAGCCCAAGCTACCGATTTAATTTGGGTTGGAAGCTGGAACCCACTGTCAAGCTGGTATTACAACGCCAAGGCAAACGAAATTCACTCGTTTGGATGCCCAGATTTAACCCTTCAACCACAATCTAAATGCCCCAGCCCCTCGGATTGGTTGGAAAAGTGGAGACAAAAAAATATCGCTGCGCTGGCAGATGCACTCCTGACCGAGGACGATTTGGCCGCTCTAGTAGTAGCCACCACCAGCAAAATGAGCCCGGAACAAAAAGAGGCTTTTTTGGGAAAAATAAACGTCAGCAAATCCCATTCAGAAGCAGTCGGACTAAGGATAGAAAATAGCGAGCTAAGAGCGCAATTGTTGGAAGCAGAAGCAGCAATTCAGTCAATAGTGGATGCACTCGAAATTTCAAGCCCAGGGGACACCGCAGCACAGACGGACATCTTACTAGAAAATACCTCCGAAATTTCAAGCCCAGGGGACACCGCAGCACAGACGGATTCTTGGAAGCAATTACTAGCAAACAATGGCTTTACACCTGTCCCCTACGAATTAGAGGGATTTTATAAAGGTCACTGGCGAGGATGGAAAATATTTTTTCATGCCCCAAATGGTGGAGTAATAGCAATAGACATTGCTAACGAGAAAGAGGAGATGTTTGCGCGGTGCACCGAAGTTGATTTCGATATTGATTTAGATAACGAAGAAGCAATCATCGACTGGACAAAAGGAATTATCAACCAAGTCGAAGATTTCTGTCCCGGTCAGTTATCGCTATTTCCTGAAAAAGTTTTGCCACCAGAAAACATCCCTGATGAACTAAACCCAACCTGGCATATAGACTGGCTTAACAAAAATTTCCCGGTACCCCCAAAAATTGCCCACAGCGCGAGCAAAGATTCTCTTGTTGGAAAGATTCAGGAAAGTTTAGAGCAATTGTTAGAGAAAGCAGACAAATTGGTTGAGACATTGGACGTTAAAGACCCCAATTCTAAAAAAACCAAAAGAGAGAACCGACTGCTTAAAGAAAAAGAAATTAAGAATGTCAGACAGTCAATTAAAAATCTAGAACTTTTCCAGCACCTTCAAATCGGAATGCTTGTTAACCATCACCGAGACGCACAAAAAATCGGCGTCATAGCAAACCTCACCATGTCTGTTGGTGGGATGCCCGAGGTATGGGTGAAATGGGATGCAGATTCAATTGAAACGTCGGAGAGCGTTCATCTTCTCCGCTTCCTAAAAACAGATGAGGGCGAATCATGAAGAAAGAGTTTGCAAGCAAAAATGCAGGGCTGTCGCTCTCAAAGGACTGGGTTTCCAGCTCCGACGCCACCACAGCATTAGGCATTAGCATACGGCATCTTTACCACTTGAAAACCGACGGCACTTTTAAACAAGGCAAGCATTTTCGCGATATTCGCCGCACCAATTCGATGCGCGCTACTTACCGGTGGAATTTACCAGCCATCCAAAAAATCTTAGATAAAGGGCCCGAAATTCGCTAGCTATGACTACACTAACCGCCAGCGAATCCCTACTAACACTCCCCGCCGATTGGATTTTAGAACCCGTCACCGGCAAACGGCCTTATAGAAAAAAGTGGACAGAAACGAATCTCGATCGCCTTGCCGCGCTCGCAGAATTAGAGAGCGGCAAAGCTACTGGTTTAGGCTTGAAACTTGGCAAAGGGTTACTGGCGATCGACATTGACGGGGAATCTGCCGCCAAACTGTTAGCCAAGCTGGCGGGGGAAAACAGCCTGATAGATTTTGCAAAAACAACCGCGTGGACTAGCGGCCGCGCCGCTAGGAAACAGTGTCTTTTTTCAGTACCCGAAGCAGATTGGCACCGCATCCGCACTCTGCGAATTGGTACAGGTGTATGGGGCAGCGAGGGCAAAGAGGAATGTTTAGAATTTCGCTGGCTCGGAACTCAAAGCGTACTGCCGCCAAGTATCCATCCCAGCGGCCAAGCCTACACTTGGATCAACAATCCGCTAACAAATCCACCACTACCAGCCCCAGAATGGCTGATAGAGCTTTGCGAGAACTGGCACAGCGAGTATGCCGGTGCTGACAAGCTGGATTTGGTGCGCTTTCCTGTACGATTGTTCGCCCATTTTGGCCGCCAGATAGCAGTCTGGATGCTAGCGCGCCGCTTCGATTTATCGCGCCGCAGCGCCGACGGCAAACCAAAAGGATGCGGAATCGGTAAATTTTCCCTCACGGCAGCAGCCAGAATTTTAAATCGCAGCGCCGGCCACGTCCGAAAATTATTGTGTGCCGCCAAAAATTCAGGGTTGATCCGCAATTACCTACAGCGCGGCAACTGGATTACAGTTTTCTATTCCAGCCTCGAAAGAGCGATCGCTCTCACCAACATAGAGAAGCTCGGCCCGATCGCCGCCGTCGAGATTGACGATTTAGCCAATCTCCCCATTATCGCCACAGAGGTAGAGGCACAACATTTGCAACGCGCATCTTTTCACCGGCAACGGCAAGAAGAGATGCGGCAAATACAAGCCCAGGGCTCCGACCCTGGGCAACCGACGCAGTTAATTGCGCCGCTAGCTCTGCACACCTGCGAAAAACTGGCGCGGGTACTGGGAAAAAGCGAGCGGTTCATATTCTGTGAATCGGGTTTCCGCTTTTACGGCGGAAGTCAGAAGGCGATCGCAAACAGTCGCGGGTTATCTACTACGACCGTGAGCCGCCATTTATCAAATGACTACAGATTGGCGGCAACTCCGATACGAAAGTTTCGTCAGGAGTTGCCCCCCATTCTCAAAAAGCAGCTTGTAGAACGCCTGCCACTCCTTCAAAATATGCCATCACACTTGTGTGTAGAGGACGGCTTATTTTTGATGGGTGGGGAATGGTGGAAACCTCACTGTAATGTCTACGGTTTAGATCATCGCCTTGTGTCCGCTAGGCGACGGAGGGCCCGCATTCAGGCTGCAATTAATAAGGGCAACTTATTCTCTGAAAACAGCTCGCCAAAAATTTTAGACAATAAGTTTATTTTATCAGACTCTTCTTTTTTCAAGAAAGAGGGAGAGCCAGAGCGGGGAAAAAGGGAGAGTAAATAACCAGGACAAGGAAAATCAAAAACGATCATATCTCAGCATTAACTAAAGTTGCCCAGCAAGTATGGGCAAATCAATTCAGATGGATAAAACCATGAAAAAAACATTAACTAGCCAAGAAAAATTTAAGACAGCAATAGAAAAAGTAGTTTCAGAAACCTACAACGAAACTGTCGGAAAAGCACAGCTAACCAAGATAGTTAATCAGTGGGAGAAGGAGGAACCTGCTAATACTATTAAAAAAACGATTGAAGAAATTTTGCTAACGGTCAACCTACCAAAACACGCCCAGTGGATTGAGCAAAGATACACTTATGTAGCCGGGTATTTTTGGCTGGAAAGCTCCAGCCGGAAGTACGGCGATACAGTGCTTGGATGGCACGACCCCCTGCAAATTCAAGCGGAAGCCTTACCACTCGAACTCCATTACCAGCGCTTTGAGGATGATCGTTATTGCAAGGTTCTTGATTGGCTAGACTGGGACAAAAAAGGATTTGCAGCCGCAGAAGACATACCTCTTTGTTGGCATAGTCGCCACGTTAAAATTCCCACAGAAAAGACATGGTTTTTCTGCAAGTACAAATACGCTGCACCTTGCCAATTACAGTGGCACAGGAAATACGATCACGTCCCAAAAGAGAAAGGACTTTACGTAGTGCGATCTATCATCCCTCACGGGTTTTGGCAGGCATGGAAATGGTGGCCGGAAGCGAGGGAGTGGTATTACGAACACAGACCAGAGCTTTTCGAGGAAGAAGAAATTTGGGATGAAAAACCGACGTGGCACGAACCTCCAAATAGTTACTCCGCTGTTTTAAGTCCCAATAGTAGCAACTCATTAAAAAGTCAGATATTTCATATTGAGGAGTAACTAAAATTATTAAGGTTTTTCGCCACCATGCAGCAGTAACAAGCGATCATAAGCTCGCTGCTGTTCTCGCTCGTTGAGTGCCAAATGATAGGTCTGGGTATGAGTCGCCAGAGAATGACCCATTTGTTTAGCGGCTAGCGACGCATCTAGCCCAAAACTCATAGCCCGAATCGCCCAGGCGTGACGCAAGTCGTAAGCACAGAAATCAGCAGGCGATCTCGCAAAGAATTTACAAACGCGAGCGCCGTAATCCGCGTGACACGCGCCAGTGACGGAAGGTCGCTTAATAGTTGCTAAGTCCCATTGTTCTGCCCATTCGGGGCGTAGCGGCCAGCATTGCCGATACCCGGTTTTACCCTCCAACACCTGAGCGATCGGAAACTTGCTCAGGTCAAGGTAGAAAGCTTCGTGGTCGCGCAGGCCGTAGGTCGCAAGAACCCCATAAACCCACTGCCATTGGGGATTCTCGATCTGTTCAAAAATTCTTGCTATCTCTTCATCAGAGGGAAGCTGTCGGGGTTGCACTTTTGTTGGCGAGTAATTCCCGATCAGCGCGTTCAAGTCAATTTCAATGCCAGCAAATTCCGCAAGCTGGCGGAATGCCAAGCAAAATCGGCGGCGTTGCCTGGTGTTTGGTGTCGTTTTGGCGATCACATCAAGGAACACATCGACAGAAAGAACCTGATCGGCAGGCAACTGATTAAATGGGCGAGAATAGTCCGTTTGCCAAGTGGTGGCCGAAACAGCAGCTCGCTTGCTTTGCTCAAACTTCCCAAGCCAATCGCCGATCGTCTCTGATGTCTGTGGAACTTTGTGATCGTACAAATCCCAGCTAAATTCCTTAGCATCCCGAAGATATCCCAGCTTGCGAGCTTCCTTTTCTGCCAGCGATACACCGGCAGGATTTGCCTGAATCTTCAAAGCAATTTGCTGCTGAGAAAGAGACGACTTGCCGGAGCCTGGTCGAGGTGGCAAGCTAGCCTGAAGGTAAAGGCGATCGCCCCGCTGGAGGATACTGACGCCGATTTTGCTTGCCTTCAACCGGCCGTTAGCTTGGTTGAGCTTTGCCGAAATTTGCATTGCATTAAATTTGCATTACTTTCTGCGATTCATTATGCACGATTAAACATGGTTTACAATTTGTAATAACGTTCAAAACCTTGCCATTTAAGCGTTTTAGCGATACAGAAAATACTAAAAATTAAGGCGGCACCCAGATTTGAACTGGGGGTGGAGGTTTTGCAGACCTCTGCCTTACCACTTGGCTATGCCGCCGTCACGTCTGAAATTTGACGTTTTCTTATAGTACACCAAATCTCGAAAATTTTAACATACCTGTCAAAAATTTCGTAAAGCGCAGCTATCCCGTAGGGAATCGCCCTTTTTTCCCACACCTCCAAAACCCATCCGAGGCTATTCTAGAATTACATCGATCGCCCGCAACACCAGCCATGACACCAGTTTCTCCCCTACTCGTCGCCCAAATCACCGACACCCACTTGTTTGCAGAGATCGATCGAGAATGGAAAGGCCTCTCAACAACCCGCACCCTCCAAGCAGTTCTCGATCGCCTGCAACAGATACAGCCGCCGCCCGACTTACTCCTACTCACAGGCGACTTGTCGCAAGACGAAACACCCGAATCATACCAGCGCCTCGTCTCCCTCATCGCCCCCCTCGGAATTCCCGCCTACTGGATACCTGGGAACCACGACAACATCCCAGTCATGGCAGAAATCTTAAATCAGTCGCCTCTTTCCCCAGAAAAATCATGGATGCTAGGAAACTGGCAATTTCTATTACTTTCGAGTGTGGAAGCCGGATGCGACGGCGGGCGGCTTTCTCCAGAAAGCTTGCATTGGCTCGACTCTCAACTGCAAGAAACGGGCGATCGACCTGTTATCATTGCCTTGCACCATCATCCTTTGCCGATCGACTCTGAAATAATGGATGGAATGATGCTGCAGAATGCCGATGAATTTTTAGCAATTGTCGATCGATATCCTCAAATCAAAATCGTTCTTTGCGGCCACATTCACCAAGAATTTCAACAACAGCGGGGCTCAGTTACCTACTTGGGGACACCCAGCACCTGCATCCAACTTTTACCGAAAAGTCATCCGATTATCCTTGATGAAATCCCCCCGGGATTTAGATTGCTTGAATTGGCGATCGACGGTACTTGGAACACCAGAGTTGAGCGAGTTGCTGCAAAGTCGCCACCAAATTAATATTTTTTAGTCTGCCTAAAATTAGTATCAAATTTACATTCTGTTGTCAATACATCAACAGATAGATTTTTTTTAGCAGCCCCATCTTTTATGATATTTATTAACCATAGATTGCAGACATACGTAAACTAGCGAGCTACGAACATAAATGTCGATCGCAATTTAAAAAAACAGGAAAAACTAAATATATGTCTCAACTCAATGGCGTGATGATGCAGTATTTCCACTGGTACAGCCCCGACGACGGCAGCCTGTGGAATCAGCTAGCGAAATCTGCAAAAGATTTAGCCAAAATAGGGGTTACATCCCTGTGGTTGCCACCCGCCTATAAAGGAACTGGCGGCGGTATGGATGTAGGTTACGGCGTCTACGACTTATTCGATTTAGGCGAGTTCGACCAAAAAGGGTCGGTACGCACGAAATACGGCACAAAAGATGAGTATTTGGCCGCGATTAAAGCTGCCCAAGATGCAGGAATTCGGATTTATGCCGATGTTGTCTTCAACCACAAATTAGGTGCCGATGCAGAAGAAGAAGCCGAAGCCACACCCTTCAATCCCGACAACCGGAATGACACCGTAGGCGAATATCAAAAAATCAAAGCTTGGACGCATTTTACCTTCCCCGGACGCGACAAAAAATATTCTAGTATGGAGTGGCATTGGTGGCATTTTGACGCCATTGATTACAATGTTTACAACACAGAAACCCATGCCGTTTACTTGCTAAAAGGCAAAGAATTCGATGGAGGAGTAGACTTAGAAAAAGGTAATTTTGACTACCTCATGGGTTGCGATTTAGATATGGACAACCCAGAAGTCAGCGGGGAGTTAAAATACTGGGGTGAGTGGTATGTCGATACAACAAACGTTGACGGCTTTCGCTTCGATGCCGTCAAACACGTTAAAGCAGAATTTTTCCAAGAATGGTTGGAACACGTTCGCCACTATGCCCAACGCGACCTATTTGCCGTCGGTGAATATTGGTCTTACGAAGTGGAAGCTTTGCACTACTTCATCCAAGCAACGGATGGTAAAGTCTCCTTATTTGACGCCCCCCTCCATTACAACTTCCACGCTGCTAGCAAAGCCGGCAATAGCTACGACTTGCGAACAATTTTTGATAACACCCTCGTCCAACAGCAACCAACCCTCGCTGTTACCTTGGTTGACAACCATGATTCTCAACCATTACAATCCCTAGAATCTGTTGTCGAGGCTTGGTTTAAACCTCTTGCCTATGCTTTAATCTTGCTGCGAAGCGAAGGATATCCGTGCATTTTTTACCCGGATTATTACGGCGCTAACTATAAGGATACAGCAAACGATGGCAACGAATACGAGATTTGGTTAGACAAACATCAGTTTATTCTCGATAAATTCTTGTTCGCGCGCCAAACTTATTCCTACGGCAATCAGTACGATTACTTCGACCACGCCAATACCCTTGGCTGGACGCGACTCGGAGATGAAGAACATCCGGGCGGCATGGCTGTGGTACTCAGTAACGGAGGCGATGGCACCAAGTTTATGGAAGTCGGACAACCGAATCGAACTTATATTGACATCACCGAACACATCAAAGAACCAATCACAACTAATGATGATGGTTGGGCTGATTTTCGGTGTAACGCCGGTTCTGTTTCGGTCTGGGTGCCGCAGCCGTAAGGACTACGTTAAAATTGACGTAATCCTCTGCCTAAAGTAGGGTGTGCACTGCACACCTTACCGCTATAATTAGTACCTTAAACCACTTTTAACTTTCATGATTTTGATGACGGAAACTTGTTTGTAGTGAGGACAAAACTGCTCCTTCTAGTATTATTTTTATGATCTGCGATCGCGCGAAAAAATATTAATCTAAAAAAATATGAAACTTTCAGAAAAAGTTGCCGTTATTACCGGCGGTGGCTCGGGAATTGGTCATGCAGCAGCAATTTTAATGGCCAAGGAAGGCGCAAAAGTTGCTATTATCGATCACATTTTGGAAACGGGGCAAGAAACCGTCCGCCAGTTGGTCAAGGAAGGAGGCTGCGGGCTGGCTATTGCCGCAGATGTTGGAGATTCTCAGCAAATGCAAAAAGCGTTTCAAACAATTTTTGATGAATATCAAAGAATAGATATTTTGTTTGCAAATGCGGGTATTAACGGTGTATGGTCGCCGATAGAGGAGATAGAACCAGATGAGTGGGATCGGACAATTAACACCAACCTCAGAGGAACATTTTTGGCTGTTAAGTATGCTGTTCCTCATCTGAAAAAACAAGGAGGTTCAATTGTAATTACATCCTCGATTAATGGCACCAGAAGTTTCAGGAAAGTTGGTGCCACGGCCTACGCTTGTTCAAAAGCTGCCCAAGTAGCCTTTGCCAAAATGCTGGCGCTAGAACTCGCAGCCTGCCAAATTAGAGTCAATGTGATCTGTCCGGGCGGGGTGCTGACTGCCATTGAGGAAAGCACTGTTAAGCGCCATCTCGATCGCATTCCAGTTGCCCCTGATTCCATTCAAGATATGATTCCTTTGACTGATAATACCGCCGGTTCTAGCGAAGAAGTCGCCCAATTAGTGTTATTTCTGGTATCACATTCCTCCAGCTTCATCACAGGTACTGAAGTCTGGATTGATGGTGGCGGTTCTTTGATTTAAAATCTCAATAGTTTATTTTTATTACTCGGCGGTTGAAACGGATTCTACACAAACGAAGTCGCAGCAGAGGGGCACTTAAGAAATAAGAATTTCTAATGACTAACTCTCCATTGTTGAACAGCAGTTTGCAATGTCTGCGGCAGCCACTTATCGTACTGAGGATAAACAGGCAAACGCTGCACAAGTTGCCATCCCGATGTTGCTAAAATTTCTGTTAAAGTTTGGTGTTGCAGGTGAGGATAATCGGGATTAACTTCATCCCGTGGCCCAATTCCTCCTAAATCTCTAGCACCTGCGTCTAAACAAGCCAGCAATATGTCTGGCTGTGCAACTAAATTCGGGGGAATTTGCAGCCTGATTTCAAATGGTAAAATGCTGCGGGCGATCGCAATTACTTCGGGCATTTTTGTAGCATCAAAAACTTCACCGTCCCAACTTTGCTGATTTCCCGGACTGTGTGGCTGGAGGATAACTTCTTGAATGTGATTGTAACGCAAATGAATCCGGGCGATCGCCTCTAATGTCTCCACCCAATCGGCCTCACTTTCCCCAATTCCCAGCAGCAAACCAGTTGTAAACGGAATCTTCAATTCCCCAGCCCATTCTAACTGTTGCAGCCGCAGCGCCGGCACTTTACTCGGTGCGTGCCGGTGAACAGTTTGTAACAAATGTGGCGCAAGCTGTTCTAGCATCAGCCCCATCGATACATTTACCTCTTTTAACTGTGCCATCTCCTCAAAGCTGAGCGGCCCCACATTAGTATGCGGCAAAAATCCCAGAGCAAGTGCGAGTTCGCACAAATCGTAAATCCGCTGCAACCAAGCTTTTCGCCGTTGACTGTGAGGGTGTACCTCGCCGCTGAGGATCAGAATTTCAATTACACCTTGAGTTTGCAGGAACTTGAGCTGTTTTTCGGCTTCTGGTAGCGTCAGCCAAGGACTTAGCAGGGGTTCTGCCCGAAAATTGCAATAGGTGCAGCGGTTAAAACACTCGTAAGTGGGAACCAGAGTATAAGCAGGGCTGTAGGTGACGGTGCGGGACATTCCTTGGGACTTTTATCGATCGGACTTACGCAACAACATATATCTGTGCAGTGCGAGTTTTGCGGTTGGCGATCGCAACCGTTCATCTATCTTAACACTGACGCAAGTCCGGAATCTCGTTGCCCAGGTAGATTATGAGTATTCTTCATTTGTGGGCGATCGTCCACAAATTCTGCATTCTGCTTTTAAACTCCTTATACAGCAAGCCTTATGGCTTTTAAAAAGCATAATTTATGACACCTATAAGAAAAACTGTTCTTAAAAGGCCTTTACAAACTGAAATAAAAGCTTTATGTTTATTTACATGGCGGAACACAAAGCCGTCACGAACATTGAAAACCAAATAAAGCAATCATAAACAAATGACAACAACCTTACAGCAACGCGAAAGCGCCAATGTCTGGGAACGCTTTTGTGAGTGGGTCACAAGCACAGACAACCGCATTTATGTAGGTTGGTTTGGCGTCTTGATGATTCCTACCCTCCTGAGCGCCACCATCTGCTACATCATCGCCTTCATCGCTGCCCCTCCAGTGGACATCGACGGCATCCGCGAACCAGTAGCAGGTTCCTTAATGTACGGTAACAACATCATCACAGGTGCAGTTGTTCCCTCCTCCAACGCCATTGGTCTTCACTTCTACCCAATCTGGGAAGCAGCTTCCCTCGATGAGTGGTTGTACAACGGCGGCCCTTACCAATTGGTAATTTTCCACTTCCTGATCGGTGTATTTTGCTACATGGGTCGTGAATGGGAACTGTCCTACCGCTTAGGTATGCGTCCTTGGATCTGCGTCGCTTACTCTGCACCAGTTGCAGCAGCAACCGCAGTATTCTTGATCTACCCAATTGGACAAGGTTCATTCTCTGACGGTATGCCCTTGGGTATCTCCGGCACATTCAACTTCATGATCGTGTTCCAAGCCGAGCACAACATCCTGATGCACCCGTTCCACATGTTGGGAGTTGCTGGTGTCTTCGGTGGTTCTTTGTTCTCCGCCATGCACGGTTCTCTCGTTACTTCTTCCTTGGTTCGTGAAACAACCGAAACCGAATCGCAAAACTACGGTTACAAATTCGGTCAAGAAGAAGAAACCTACAACATCGTCGCAGCCCACGGCTACTTCGGTCGTTTGATTTTCCAATACGCTTCATTCAACAACAGCCGTTCCTTGCACTTCTTGTTAGGTGCATGGCCAGTAGTCGGCATCTGGTTTACCGCTTTGGGTATCTCCACGATGGCTTTCAACTTGAACGGTTTCAACTTCAACCAATCGATTATCGACTCTCAAGGTCGCGTTATCAACACTTGGGCTGATGTCATCAACCGCGCTAACTTGGGTATGGAAGTAATGCACGAGCGCAATGCTCACAACTTCCCTCTCGACTTGGCTGCTAGTGAAGTCACCCCAGTAGCAATGGTTGCTCCTTCTATCAACGGCTAAGTTTTAGTTTTTGATTAACAAAAAGCGCTCCTAGAAATAGGGGCGCTTTTTGTTTTTTGTTTGGGGAAAAATATTTTTCAGACAGTCATGGACCCATGGACCCGCCGGCGAAGACACCGCAACTACAAAAATAAACAGTTCGCGATCGCACTCCTATCAAAGAAACCGGCTTTTTTACCGAATCTAGGGGCTGCAACCCATCTTTTCATAAAAAACCCGGTTTCTGACCACCCGTGCGTCCTCGACTAATATTGATAAGTGCGATCGCCCTTGAATTCAACATAAATAATCCCCATGATATTTGAAACCGAGAGATTAGTTTTGAAACCGATTGTGGAGAGCGACCTCAACACGCTTCATAAAATTTTTATCGATGCCTATGTGAGGAGATATCTGTGCGACGGCGAAATCTGGTCGCTACAAAAGGTTGAAGAAATGCTTGCCGAAAACAAAAAGCTGTTTGTCCAAAAGCAATTCGGTATGTGGTTTATCGAAACTAAGAGCGATCGAGAAACTATTGGATTTGTTGGTTTGTGGTATTTTTTTGAAGAAGAACAGCCCCAGTTAGTTTACGCACTGCTGCCGAAAGCACTTAAAAAAGGTTACGCTACTGAAGCATCAACCAAAATATTGGATTATGGTTTTGATGAACTGGGCTTTAACTATCTTGTCGCAAGTTGCGATCGCCCAAACATTGAGTCGCAAAAAGTCGCAGAAAGACTCGGGATGAGGCAAGTAGAAGAAAGAATTATGGATGGAAATCCGATATTATTCTTTAGAATCGATAAGTATTGACATCCTCCCCGGCGTAAACGGTCGGGGATTCTAAACATCACTGTTTAGGCTTCCTCTTTCCACGACTCGACTTACATTGAGGAGTTACCTCACCAATGCAGCGGTCGATGTCTCCAGAGGCGTTTAACGTTTCCGTGTGCCCCACGGTACGAAGTCCTAACTCAAGTATGTTGATTGCTGCATTCGAGTCACGTAAGAGTACAACACCGCAGTGCTGACAGCGGTGCGTTCTTTGACTCAAAGACTTTTTAACAACTTCTCCACAGTTAGAACAATTTTGCGAAGTGTAGTGCGGAGGCACAGCGACTGTTACCACTCCAAACACTTTGCCAAAATATTCCAACCATTGCCGGAAATTAGACCATGCAGCATCAGAAATAGATTTAGCTAGCTTTCTATTTTTGACCATATTTCGCACCTGCAAATCTTCATAGGCAACCAAGTCGCTAGACTGGATTACGCATCTTGCCAATTTCACGGCAAAATCTTTACGTTGTCTACTTACTTTGAGGTGCTTTCTACTTAATCGGTTTCTTGCTTTGGCTTTATTTTTGGAGCCTTTTTTTGTTCTCGAAAGACGCCGATTCAGTCGTTTGAGAGCTTTCTCGGACTTTCTCAGATGACGCGGATTCTCAATTGTTTGACCGTCTGAATCTGTGTAGAAGTGAGTCAAACCAACGTCCAAACCTAGTGTTTTACCAGTTGGTGTTCTCTTTTCTAACCTCTCTTGGTCTATCAAAAACTGCACATAGTAACCGTCAGCCCTACGAACTACCCGGACTCGCTTAATCTGCTTTAATTGATAGAAGTGTAGGTCGCGAGTTCCCCACAGCTTAAAGCTTCCGGCTTCAAAACCATCAGTGAAAGTGATAGTACGTCTATCGAACGATAATTTATAACCTGTTGTTTTATATTCAACAGAGCCGTGGGTCTGATGTTTCTTAAAGCGCGGAAAGCCTTTTTTCCCTGGTTTGCTTTTTTTGCAGTTGTCGTAGAACCGCGCAATTGCAGACCAAGCTCTTTCAGCAGAAGCCTGACGCGCTTGCGAGTTGAGTTTAGCGGCCCAGGGAAATTCTTTGGCCAGGACAGCGCAGTAGGCACTTAACTCGTACTTGCCGATTCCCAAGTTGTCGAGCCAGTATCTGAGACAACTATTGCGAACAAAGCGAGCAGTGCGGATGGCTTCGTCTAGCCTCTCGTACTGCTGCTGCGTTCCCTCAAGTTTTGCCTCAAATACCAACATAGTTACGCCTGTCGTGTTAGCGTAAGTATAGCACAGAAAGCGGTCCTACAAGGACGGGGCTTTAAACCCAATTATTTTGGTAAGCGCGCAATGCACAAATGGCTTTCGGTGGTGGGGATTGGCGAAGATGGACTTTCGGGGCTCGGCCCGATCGCCTCTACCCTCCTCTCTCAATCTCAAGTCGTTGTTGGTGGCGCCCGTCACCTAGCAATGCTACCAACCGACGACACCCGCGAAAAATTGGTTTGGGCATCGCCTTTGCAGACAACAGTTGACGACATCCTCCGCCGCCGGGGACAGTCTGTGTGCGTGCTCGCAAGCGGCGATCCGATGTGTCACGGCATCGGCGTCACGCTGTCGCGCAAAATTCCCATTTCGGAAATGACTGTGATTCCTGCGGCATCGGCTTTTAGTCTTGCTTGCGCCCGTTTGGGTTGGCCGCTGGCCCAAGTTGAGACTTTCAGTTTGACAAATCGCCCGATCGCATCGATCGCACTTGCTTTCTTCCCCGGCGCGCGCTTGCTGGTGTTGAGCGCTGACAGACACACGCCGACCCAAGTTGCCCAATTGTTAACGCAGCGGGGGTTTGGCAGCAGTTTGATGACCGTGTTCGAGCGGATGGGAGGGAACTCGGAACGGCGGCTGGAGGGGGTAGCAGCAGCCTGGAATGAATCGGATTTGGCTGATTTGAATACGATCGCGATCGCAGTTGCAGCCGATCGACAAACTCTTATCCTCCCCCGAACTGCGGGTTTGCCGGATGTTGCATATCACCACGACGGACAACTTACCAAGCGAGAGGTTAGAGCCGTTACTCTGTCAGCGTTAGCACCGATTCCCGGAGAGTTGCTTTGGGATGTGGGTGCGGGCTGCGGCTCGATCGCGATCGAATGGATGCGGAGTCATCCCCGATGCAGGGCGATCGCGATCGAACGCCATCCGACTCGATTGCAATACATCGCTGAAAATGCCTCGAATTTCGGCGTTCCCGAACTCGAAATCGTTGCGGGAGAAGCGCCGGAAGCCCTGACAAATTTGCCTCAACCGAATGCTATTTTCATAGGCGGCGGTGTCACTGCAGAAGCTGTGCTGGAAACTTGCTGGAATGCTTTAGGTGAGGGCGGCCGATTAGTTGTTAATGCCGTGACAGTTGAGAGCGAGTTTAAAGTTTTGCAATGGCACGATCGTTATGGCGGGGAACTAATTAGAATTGCGATTCAGCGAGTAGGGGCGATCGGTTCTTTTCAGGGTTGGAAACCGCTTGCACCGGTGACTCAGTGGGCGGTAGTTAAAACCTAAAAGCCGATTCTTGCCTAGAAAGCTATGATAAATAAAGATATTATTGTCCTACTTTTGGCACAATTAACGGTTGATTATCAAAACACTAAATCCGAGCGCAAAGAGATATCTCAGAGGTATCTTGGTTCCGAAGAAGATTTATCGTTTTTGGAGGAGCTTGAGTTAGTGACAGTTAGCATTCGCGGTTATGCTAGTCAGATTGAGGCTAGCGCGGGAGTTGATAACCGGGAGGAAGCGATCGCAAATTTACATCAGCTTAGGGTGTTCGATCGTTCTGCGATTGCTGAGTTTTATGCTGAAACGCGATCGGGCTATCTTCAAATGCGATCGTATATCCGAATGCTAGACTATTTGCGGTTGCTCGTTTTGGAATATTTGCAGATGGAATAGAGATCCAGATAAGTTAGTTTACCAGACAACGTAGCCACCTCGACGATCGGCAATTTCTTGCTCTAACTCCACTTCATTGAGCAGTTTCATACCGTTGGCGATCGCCCGTTGGCGAAGTTTCCACAGGGTTTGACCGAGTTGTGTTTTGGGGGTAAATTCAGGTGAAGATTTGAGCGCTAGAGCTTGGGTAAACTGAAGGACTTTTGCGCGATCGGCGGGGGCAAGTTCGCGCCAGTATTGTAGGAGGATTTCTTCGGGAGGCATGGAAACTTTTTGGGCGTAACTCTATAATTTATTTTACTCTTTTACAATCGATCGGGTCAATGCCATTGGCGATAATAATCTAGTTTATGCCCATAATCTTTGAACAGCATAAGCATCAAACATTTCCTCGTGGCTGACTAAATAGGCATCTTCTGTCCACTACGCTAAGATGAAGGCAGGTTTACATTGTCTTATGAGGTCGTTATGACCAGTTCGCTATCATCTACAAGCCTTTCTCGCTATGTCACCCGCAATCCTGAAGTTTTGCAGGGGGAACCGATTATTGCAGACACTCAAGTTACGGTACGGGATATTGTGGTGTTTTGGAAATCAGGAATAAAGCCTGAAGAAATTCCACAGAAGTTACTGCAACTCGTGACGGCAGCTCAAGTGTTTGATGCGATTAGCTTTTATCTGGACAATCAGCCAGAAATAGACGATCGGATTGCTTGGTATGAGGCGCGTCCGATGTTGAATGTTTCACCTCTTTTGAGATGTAACCCGTTGTTGAATGAAGTCACGGAATATGTTCAGACCTATCGCCAAGATCGAAATGCTGATATCGATTTTCCTGAGTCTGAGACCCTATGAATCAATATATTCTCGATACCGACCATCTCACACTCTTGCAACACTCTAATCCACTCATATTGCAACGTTTTGAAACTCTCCATATTAGCGATGTTGCTATTACTGTCATCAATGTTGAGGAATTGATTCAGGGCTGGTTCAATGCAATTCGTCAAGCTTCGCAACCCGGACAGAAGCAACGCTTAACTTGGGCTTATGTGGGTTTGAGATCGGCTGTTAAATTTCTCAACGATTTTCTAGTTCTGGATTTTACCGAGTCAGCTTGCGAGCAATATTTGGCGCTGCGCCGTCAGGGAATACGAATTGGGACACAAGATTTGCGGATTGCGTCCATTGCTTTGGTTAATAACTCAATTTTAGTGACGCGAAATCGACAAGATTTTGCACAAGTCCCAGGACTGGTTTTGGAGGATTGGACATAACAATTGCCAAGCCAAGCTTATCCGGCATTTCCAACTTCTGCGAGATGCCAGAAAGTCATCCCATTTTCAGTATGACTGAGCAAAATCCCCAAATCTTCCAGGCTTTCCAGACAGTCGAGAATGACTTTTTGTTTGCGGCTGGCTGCTTTGAAGTGGGCGGTGACTTGGGCGGCTGTCCATTCGCCGCTTTGGGTGCGGAATAAGTCGCGGATGGCGGAAAGTTGCTCTTTGAGGGTTTTGGGGAAGGGTTGTTGTTCCGTGGGGGCGATAGAGGTTTCGGTTTCCGTGGTGATACCTGCAAGGGATGGTTGCACGTAGGTTTCGCCGGGGGCTTGGTAGTCGGGACGTAGCCAGCGAATCAGTCCGTTGCGTTCTTCCTCGGCGCGTTGGGCGTTGAGGGTGACGAGGTTTTCCAGGATTTGGTCGTCGGTGAGGGTGGATTCCCAACCATAGGCGGCAAATACGGCGGCATCGAGTTCGTCGTGGATTTGTTTGAGGGTGGAGACTAGGGCTTTTTGGTTGAAGGCTTTGTCTTTGTCGTTGAGGGGTTCGCTTTGGCGGAGTTTTTCGAGGAGGTTGTACATCGCGGTGATGGTGACTTCGGGGTGAGTGGCTTGGACTCGTTTGCGGTGGCTATCGAGGCGTTCTCCGAGTTCTCGGATGGTTTGTTTTTGGGTGTCGGTGGGGTCGGGGAAGGGGAAGGGGTCGAAGCAAACGGAGTTGTTGTATCGGATATTACCAATATAAACACCCATTGACCCACCATTTGCTAAACACCACTTTGCATGAATTTGACTGGAGAGAACACCCAAGTGATAAGCATCTCCAAGTGCAATCATAATCACTTCACTTTCTGGAAAAACATCTATCTCTAAAAATGTGAAAAATCTGTGCTTTGTCGTTCGTGGTGTAGCAATGTACCGTTCTAGTGTATTGATGGCAGGTCTAATTTTGGCTCGCGCCTCAGCAAAAATCCACCAATTATCTCTATATGCCTTTCGGTTATTCGTGCTTCTCTCCGGTTTTACCCTTTCAAGTATCCATTGATAAATGTCTTGATATCGAGATCTGACCTCTAGTTCTGTTAGTCCAAATAGATCAATTATGAAAAGATCTGATTTAGATTGGATCAAATCTCGTCCATTGCGATAATGTTTAATAACTGATGGTAGACTCGTTGAATAACCCAGAAGTTTTAGCTGTTGCTGATTGATTATAAACCCTTGACTAGCTAACATCATGCCTTTGGAAGATAAATTTTGATTTGCTCTAAGTTTCTGAGTGCTGCTCACGTTAGCACCTGAATCTAAATTGCTGAGTATTCGATCGACATGAATCAAGTTAATCCTCAGATTCTGGGCGATCTCTTCAGGTATTCCCACTTCCGTTTCATGCAAGACATATCCGATTTGGGCTGTGGCATGATGACAAGTTTTGAGTTCAGCGGCTGTCATGGCAATGCGTACGGCGGCACCTTCCTGATCCCAAGGATGATCGGCAATCGCAAAAAATAGGTTGAGTGGATTTTTAGAAGCTTGTAAGTGAACATCAATTATCTTTCTTTGCCAAACCTGTCGAATGCTATTGGTTGTAATTAAACCAAATCTCCTGATGTGTCCTTGGCGAACCAGAGTGGCAGCTTTGTGCCACCAATACATCACAAAATCAACTGTATCGGGCACATCTGTATAGACTTTCCGCAACGTTTCTGCATATCCATCTCCTAACCGTTCCCGCATTCTCGCATTGCCAATAAACGGCGGATTCGACACAATATAATCGGCTTCCTGCCACTCTGCCGCCCTCGGATTCAAATACCGATAAATCGTCACTTGGTTTGTCCCATCGGGAATATCTTCCCCCGTCACCGGACTTTTCATCATCCGTCCGCCCCAGCGAGTTCTCACCTTCCCCGCCGCATCCACATCCGGTTCCCTCCCGTCATCGGCCAACACTGCATCCCGGCATTCAATATTGTTGTACTCCCGCAACACCGGTTCGATCGGCGGAATATCGCCAAACCGCCGAAAATGCCACTGCAAATACCCAATCCAAATCACCAAATCCGCGATCGCCGCCGCCCTAGGATTGATCTCAATTCCCAAAAACTGACTCGGATTAACTTGAGCAATATCTAACCGCAACTGCGCCGATCCGGTGACATCCTCCAAGCGCCGCAACACCTCCGATTCCAACCCCTTCAACAAATCCAACGTTACATACAGGAAATTACCCGATCCGCACGCCGGATCGAGAATCTTTACCTGTTGTAACTCCGTCAGAAATGCCTCTAAAACTAATGTCGCCTTTTTCCTTTGATTTGCAGTCGGTTCCGATTCTCCGGCGTTCAGCAACTGTTTAACCTCCGCTTGTACCGCAATCCAGCGATCGCCCAAAGGCTCCATCACCACAGGTTTTACCAACCGTTCCACATACGATCGCGGCGTATAATGAGCCCCCAACTTACTCCGTTCCCTTGAATCCAGCGCCCTTTCCAACAACGTCCCAAAAATCGCCGGTTCCACATTGCACCAATCCCGCTTCGCCGCCTGCAACAATACCTCCAACTGCGCCTTTGTCAGCGCAAACGCCTGCGACTCCGCAAACAATCCGCCATTAAACCGCAACAGTTTGCCATGAAAACCAAAACTCGTCCCCTCATTCATCGCCTCCCACAGCGCCTCTACTTCCGGCTTAAAAGTCTTCGGATTGAGAATCCACCGCGTTTCCAGCGCCTGCGTAAACAAATGTTCTTTGAGTAACCCCACATCCTCAGCAAACATGGTGAAAATACAGCGCATCAAAAACTGGGCGACTTGCTGCGGATCGACATTCGCCTCCATCCGCTTCGCCAACTCTGCCAAATCCGCCGCTACTTCCCGCGTCACCCGCGCCGCAATCTTCTCTGGATTGCGCTGTTGCGGATTGCTAAAAATATCGACAAACAAATCGAAAACATCGGCTTTCTGCAACTCGATTAGCCCGATTTCTCGCCGCGCCCCATAGCCGCCGTAATCGCCGCTAAAACCCATCCACAATTCAAAATGGTCGCCAATATCGCAAGTTAACAAAAACGGCGGTTTGCTGCTGAGACTGCGGGTATAGGCGATCGCCTGCACAAACGCTTTTTCCATCTCTCGCAAATAGGTATTTGTCCCCCGCTTGGCCGTTCCTTTTTTACCCGTTGTTCCGCCCTGTTTTGCCTCTATTAAAAAATGCTCGGCTTTGTAAAAATCAACAAACCCCGGAGTCACTTTCCCGCTGGGGTGAAAGATTTTGACATCTTTATCAAAGCAGTAGGGATCGTTGGGAATTCTGCCTTTATCAAAAGGGCGATCGACTCCCAGGGCATCGCACATTTCGGCAAAAAACAACTGGTAGTTTGCCCGTTCGTTACCGCTAGAACCTGCCCAGCGCGTAATGAATGTTTCCACACGCGTGCGATCGGCTTCATTCATGCTTCAATCCTGCTGCTTGCTTTTTCCTGATTCTATACTTCGATCGGTTTGAATTGGCGATTTATCTTGCGATTGTGGTTGGAAACTCCAGGCACCGATTACCCAGTGGGCAGCAGTTAAGAGGTAAAATAATCCAGAATCTTCTATTTAGAAACACTTTGGCGAGATTTGAGTTCATAGTAGATGGCCCACCAGTAAGTAGTTAAACAAAATTAATTACATAAATAACTAATATGATATACTAAAATAGTAAGTTGTATTTAAATAGATTTAATATGTTTTTACTTCGAGATATTAATCCACTTTCCTTGAAATTGCTAAACCGAATTTATCGCGAAAGCAGACATCATCAAGTGCGCCAAAGATCGCATTTTTTAATCTTAGTTTCACAAGGTGTCAAAAATGAAAACTTGATGAAAATTTTTCAAGTTAGTTATAAGACTATGTATAACTGGTTGAATCGATGGGAATATGAGGGAATGCTCGGATTATACAATAAACCAGGTAGAGGCAGAAAAACAACTTTTGATTCCGCACAATCAGCTCAAATTAGAGACTGGGTAAAATTGGAGCCAAGACAATTAAAGCAAGTAGTGCAAAAAATCAAAAAAGAATGGGATATTAATATCAGTACGGAGACTATTAAGAGAATACTTAAAAAACTTTGTATGACTTGGCATAGGATGCGTCGAGGTGTTGGCGGCAAGCCAGACCCCATAGACTACAAGGAAAAAAAAGAAAAATTGTCAGAATTAAAACACCTAGAAGATGAGGAAAAAATTGATTTATACTATTTGGATGAATCCGGATTTTGTGGCATCCCTTGTGTCCCTTATGGATGGCAAGATATTGGCGAATATTTGTCAATTGATAGTCGTAGAACTAAGCGTTTAAATGTCTTGGGAATCATGAATCGGCAAAACACGCTTCATGCTTATGTTTCAGAGCAGACTATTAATTCTGATGTAATCATAGCCTGTATCGATACTTTCTTTGCTGTGGTGGAGCGGCCAACATTTATTGTGGTAGATCAAGCTTCTATTCATACTAGCAATGCCATTTTCGATAAACTTGAAGAATGGAAAGAACGCGGCTTAAGTATATTTGAATTGCCGACTTATTCACCGGAATTGAATTTAATAGAGATTTTGTGGCGGTTTATCAAATATAAATGGCTGGAAATAGATGCCTATTCTAGCTGGCAATCTCTTGTTTCATCTGTCGAAAAAATTCTTAAAGAATTTGGAGATAATTATGTAATTAATTTTGCTTAACTACTTATCACAACAAGCTCGTAGGCGAGCTCTTCTTAAAGCTTGGAAAGTGACAGTGAGGCAAGAGGCTGAAAAATACTGGTCTTCGGAGCAGAAAACAGCTACTGGCCTAGTGATGCTTCAGATAACTTATTTCTACGATTCTGTTAAAATCGATGTAGACAACATAGTAAAGCCAATTCAAGATGCAATTATCGGGCTAGCCTATGTCGATGACAATCAAGTAACTGATGTTCTAGTCCGCAAGAGGAATTTATCAACTAACTTTAAAGTAGAAAATATGACCTCGATTCTAGCGGAAGGATTTGCCCGTGGTAATGAATTCTTGCACATTGTCGTAATTGATGCTCCTGACAAAGAGGTACTGACATGATCGCAACCCCAACTGCAAACATAGAAAGAGAGCAACTGCTGAAACTAGCAGAGGAGTATCGTGAGAAAGGTTATGAAATTTCATTTCATCCAAACTCTGAAGATTTACCGGACTTCCTTAAAAGCTATCGCCCGGATCTGATAGTGCGCCGGGGCGAAGAATCGGTGGTTATTGCAGTCAAGTCACGCGCTTCACTCAAGTCACCCTCTACTACATATCTACGTAATTTAGCCCAAGCAGTAGCAGAAAATCCCGGCTGGAGGTTTGAGTTAGTGATGACTAACTCGGAGGATGCAGTCGATATTTCCAAAGCTGAGGATTCTTTTCAAGAGCATGAAATAGAGTTGGGTTTGCAAGTCGCCAAGCAACTTGTAACACAACATCTAGAGTCAGCAATGCTATATTCTTGGTCTTTAGTTGAGGCAACTTTGAGGATTGTTGCCCATAAAGAAGAGCTAAGTTTGCAAAGATTAGAACCGCTGTATTTAGTGAAAAAACTGACGGTTGAGGGCGTGATTTCTAAATCCGAATATCAGTTATTAATGAATGCGCTTTCTTTGCGTAACGCTATTGCTCATGGGTTTAAAACTACACAACTTACGCAAAATTCTGTGTGCGAACTGATTGAGGTGACAGAGAAAATATTGAAAGATAATACGGCGGTTTTATAAAGCAAAAAGGTTGGGTTTCCTTTCGTTAACCCAACCTATTAATAATGAAATCAAACTTCAGAGTTTAGCCTTGATTCACCACAGTCGGTTTTAAACTTTCCTGTGACTTCGATCGATCTAAACCATTTTGAACTTCCACAGATTCCTTAATCGGTTTCCGGGCTTCAATTAAACTCAAAGCTTTGTTGACACTTTCAGGTAAAATCACTACCAAACTGGCGGCCGGCGCCTCATCTAAAGCCTTGTTAACAGCCGTTGTTTCGTCGAGAATCAACTCGTATTCAACTTGAGATTTCTTTGCGGTTCCTGCAGAAATCGCCTCTGCAATCCCCTGGCAAATTAACTTGGCCACAGCACCGGGTTCTCGCCCGCGCCTGTCAATATCTTCCTTCACAATAATACGATCGAACATCTCGGCCGAAAGTTTGCCCAGCGTGACAAAATCTTCATCTCGCCGGTCTCCAGGGGCACCGACTACCCCGATCCGCAATCCCGGCCAATTCAGCACGAAACTGCCCAAAGCTTTGTAGCTGTGGGGGTTGTGGGCGTAGTCCAGCAAAGCGTGATAGTTGCCCAATTTAAACAAATTCATCCTTCCGGGAGTTTGACCGACGGATGCTTGGAAGCTTGACAAAGCCGATCGAATATCTTCTATTTTCAATCCTTGGGCAAAAGCCGCCAAACAAGCTGCTAAAGCATTAGCAATCATAAACGGCGCCCGCCCGCCCATCGTCAGCGGCACGTTCACAGCCTGTTCAATTCGCAGCGTCCAATCGCCTTTCAAGATTGACAAATACCCATTTTCGTAAATCGCTGCCAGCCCGCCCGCAGCGGTATGTTTGGCAACCAGTTCGTTGTCCGGGTTCATCGAAAAATATGCAATTTGAGCCTTGACACGCTGCGCCATTTGTGATACTAGCGGGTCATCTGCATTTAAAACTGCATAGCCTTTGGGCATTACCGACTCGACGAGAACGCTCTTGAGTTTGGCTAGTTGTTCCACGGTGTCGATGTCGCCAATTCCCAAGTGATCTGCCGCGACGTTCAAGACGACGCCAACATCGCACTGATCGAAGCCGAGGCCCGATCGCAAAATTCCGCCTCTAGCCGTTTCCAGCACCGCTACTTCCACCGTCGGGTCAGACAAAATCAACTGAGCACTCTGCGGCCCGGTATTGTCTCCGCTTTCGACCAAATAATCGCCGATGTAAGTGCCGTCGGTAGTCGTATAGCCAGTAATCTGACCGGTCTGCTTGACAATGTGGGCAAGCAGGCGAGTGGTTGTCGTTTTGCCGTTGGTTCCGGTTACCGCTAAAATCGGCACCCGGCTGGGTTGAGGCGAGGGGAAAAGCATATCGAAGACGGCGCCGGCGACGTTGCGGGGCAAACCCTGACTGGGGGCGACGTGCATTCTGAAACCCGGTGCTGCGTTGACTTCGACGATGACGCCGTTGACATCGCGCAGGGGTTGGGAAATGTCGGGAGTTACTACGTCAATGCCGGCGATGTCCAAACCGATAATTTTGGCGACTCTGGAAAACAGCCAGACGTTTTCTGGGTGGATTTCGTCGGTGCGATCGACTGCAATTCCACCGGTACTCAAGTTTGCTGTCGCGCGCAAAAATACTCTTTCGCCGGCGGGCACTACGGAGTCCATCGCGTATCCTTGTTTTTGCAGCAAATCCAGGGACAATTTGTCGATCGTGATCCGGGTGAGCACGTTGTCGTGTCCGTCTCCTCGCTGCGGGTCGCGGTTTACTTCTTCAATAAGCTGTTCTACTGTAAACTTGCCGTTACCCACGACGTTAGCGGGGACTCGTTCTGCAACTGCTATGACTTGCCCGTTGACTACCAATACTCTGTGGTCGCGGCCGACGTAATAGCGCTCGACTATCACGCTTTTTGTTTTTGATGCCGCGCTGGCTAAGTCGTAGGCTTCTTCTGCTGCTTCCCAGGAATTGATGTCGATCGTAATGCCGCGGCCGTGGTTGCCGTCTAGGGGTTTGAGGACGATCGGATAACCGCCGACATCTTCGATCGCCCCGCGCAGTTCATCCAAATAATGAATCACCGTCCCTCTGGGAACCGGTACACCGGCGCTGGCGAGGATATTTTTGGTACCTTCCTTGTCACAGGCAAGTTCTACTCCCAAAACTCCCGTGCGGTTGCTCAGAGTTGCCTGAATCCGCTTTTGGTGAACCCCGTAGCCGAGTTGAATCATAAACCGGGCGCTCAAAGGTATCCAAGGAATGCCGCGCGCTTCTGCTTCCTTAATCAGTGTTTCCGTGCTCGGCCCTAGGGCTGCCGACGCAGCAAACTCTCTCAGGTCTCTCAAATCTTGGACTAATTCTGCTGCTGGATAAGTGCCTGTCTCGGCAATGCTTTGGCACATCCGCACCCCCGCCCGGGCTGCATAGCGACCTGCTTGTTCGTGTTGATACTCGATTACTACTTGGTAAATGCCTGGGGTCGCAGTCTCGCGGGTGCGACCGAACCCGACCGGCATTCCTGCCATTTCCTGAAGTTCTAGGGCGACGTGTTCGATTACGTGTCCCATCATTGTCCCTTCTCTGACCCGTTGCAGGAATCCTCCCTGATGGCCTGGAGAACAGTGATGGTCGTTCAAACTCGGAAGAGCGGCGATCAACCCTTCGTAGAAGCCAGGAATTTCCGCTGTGGTTTTATCTGCCCACTCCTCTAAATCCAGACGCATCAGGACGAGTTTTTGGCGTCGGATGCTCCAGTAGTTGGGGCCGCGTAAGGTCTGGATTTTAAGTATTTTCATGGCAGTTAGAGGGGTATGGGGCGCGAAATCTTATAGATAATTGGAGCATTTATTCAATTTCGATCTAGATTGCTCGATCGACTGTTCGCTGCGAACAGTTTGGGAGTGAATTTCCAGTTATGGGCTACCCAATTGAAAATTCATGCCCGTACGATCGGCTAAAAACAAGTACAGGCCAATGGCTAGCCAAAACTCAAAGCCCGAAGCTAGAATTTTCTGTGGTTCGGCCTGGGGTCAGACCGTGGCTGCTTCGGAATCTATTCTATTTTTGTATCCATGATTCGGCCGGAATGTCGCCTAATTTCTGCCGAATCAATGACAAGAGATGTTCTACGTTAGTTGGCTGTGCGGCATTCGGGGGGCCAGCCAGACTCGGAACAGGCTCCTGATGGCATTGGTTTGCCGAGGGGCATATTGTAGCAATCTCCGTGACACAGAACGTGCAAGCGCATATTGAACAGACTTAAGGGTTCTGTCGCTCCTACCATAGACTCATTGGTATAAAAATTTTCCCTAGAATCAACAATAGTCACAGTGCCTTTACCAAGAATTTTCATAGTATCGTCTCCCTCAAACAAGGCGCAGGTGTCTTCGTCAATACCAATAGCGAGGCGATCAGGATGGCAAGCCACAGCCGACAGCAAGCGAGCCATGCGGTTGCGGTTGTGAAAATGCTGGTCTACGATGATCTCAGGAATAATGTTAAGTCCGTTTGCCATGTCTACTAAAGAGCGGTTTGGTGACGCGCCACTCCCACCGCCTGCAATCATGTGATATCCCATCACCGCAGCACCTGCGCTGGTGCCAGCGAGCGTAATCTTGCCTTCGAGAGTTTCTTTGCGAATCTTTTCCATCAGCGGGGTGTCCGCCAGCAGTCCACAGAGCCGCAGTTGGTCGCCGCCTGTTATGAATACGCCCGTACAGTCTTCTAAGTAATCTTTCCAGACGGGGTTTTCGCCTTGTTCGCGTTCGCGGATGTCCACTACTTTGACGGCGCTAACGCCCATTTCGTCAAATATTGTGCGGTAGCGGTTGCTAATTCCTTCGGGATCTCGCGAAGCGCACGGAACGATCGCCAGCCGAGCGTTTGCACCCCCAGCACGGCAAAAAAAGGTGTTCAGAATCTCTCGCCCGTGAACTTTGTCTTCGGCTCCCCCGATGACCATAATCGAGGTTTTTGTGCGCTGGGGAATATTGTGTTCAAGGGCTTGAGATGTCAACTGCTGCATGGTGTGTCTTCCTCTGTTGGATGTGAAATTCAATTTTGCCGTTGCTGTGGGTACAATAGGGCTTTTTAAGAATAAATTTTTGTTTGTGCCAGTGAGGTGCGATCGCCGATCGCACTATCCCGCAGTTGTTTGGGGCGAGTTTACTTGCAGTCGGTGTCATGAAAAACAGATTATTTTTGTACAAAATCGGCCCGCCGACACAGGAAGAGAATTTAACTTGCCAAAATTTTCAGAAATTATAAGAAATTATAAAGAATAAAGCAATTACTGAAAACTGAACTCCCTCTAAAGGTCAAACTAGAGGTGATGTATCAATGAAATTCCAATAATCGTGCGATTTGACGTTGTTACCCTATTTCCAGAATTTTTCCGGGCTCCCCTAGAGTCGGGACTGATGGGCAAAGCCTTAGCTAAAAAGATTGCTGAGGTGAATTTTGTCAATCCCCGCGATTTTACCACAGACAAACACCAGCGAGTCGATGATGAGCCTTACGGGGGCGGAGTGGGGATGCTGATGAAACCGGAACCGATTTTTGCTGCGGTGGAGTCGCTGCCGGTTTTGCCGCGGCGCGAGGTGATTTTGCTGACTCCCCAGGGGGAACCGATGCAGCAGGCGATGTTTCGGGAGTTGGCGGCCGATCGCGATCAGTTGGTGTTGATTTGCGGTCATTATGAAGGTGTGGACGATCGAGTTCTGCATTTGGTCACTCGCGAGGTGTCTTTGGGGGATTTTGTGCTCACGGGGGGCGAAATTCCGGCTTTGGCTTTGATTAATGGGGTTTTGCGATTGCTGCGAGGAACTGTGGCGAAGGAAGATTCCCTAAAGTTTGAGAGTTTTGAGGACGGACTTTTGGATTATCCGCAGTACACTCGACCGGCGGATTTTCGGGGATTGAAGGTGCCCGACGTGTTGCTGTCTGGTAATCACGCAGAAATTGCTCGCTGGCGCAAGCAACAGCAAATTGAAAGAACTCGATCGCGCCGGCTGGATTTGTACGATCGGTGGTTGGAGGAAAGGGGAGAATAGGAGAAGGGAGAAAGAAGAAGTTATCCCATATGATTTAGGGGGCAAACTCAGAACCCAATTTGAGCGACAACGCCGATTGTTGTAACACTTCTGCTGATTGAAGCTTTCAAACCTTCAGCAGCTAAAAGCTGTTTTAGTCGATATGTCTCAGATTGAGTTCCGATCAAAACAGAACCAGGCATCTTCTTTTTTAGCTTCATAGCTTCAGCTAAGAACAACGACATAGCCTCACGCATAATTTTTGTTACAACTGTTGCACCTGGTTCTTTTTCCCATACAATCAAGTTCCCAGTCGTTGCTTTTGCTAAAATCTCTTCTCTCATTTCGTTAGGCATAGCATCATTATTCTCTAACTCGATTGCCTGCTCACAATGAGAGCAGCTATAAGATAGATACCAGACAACTTTTTTTGTCAAAAACTGATTGACCAACCAACATCAGTACGTCTTGGTCACAATTCCCACAGAGTCCGTAAATCAAGACCATACTTTTTCACCTATCTCCCCGCAAATATGAAATAATTGTCTTTTGGTATACTTCCAAAACCTAAATTTTACATGAACATCCGCATCGGCAACGGCTACGACATTCACTGCTTAGTTCCCGAACGCCCCCTCATCCTCGGCGGCGTGCACATTCCCCACGAATTAGGCTTATTAGGACACAGCGACGCCGACGTACTTACCCACGCTATCATGGATGCGATGCTCGGAGCTCTCAGCTTAGGAGATATCGGTCTTTATTTCCCGCCAACTGACCCGAAATGGAAAGGTGCTGATAGTCTCGTATTGCTGGCACAAGTGAATCAGTTAATATTAGATAAAGGCTGGGAAATCGGCAATATTGATTCGGTGGTGGTGGCAGAACGTCCAAAGCTGAAACCGCATATTGAGCAAATGCGGTTTCAGCTTTCTACTGTCCTACAATTAAAACCCGACCAAATCGGCATCAAAGCTACTACCAACGAAAAGTTAGGCCCCGTGGGGAGAGAAGAAGGAATTGCAGCCTACGCTGTAGTTTTGCTGGGCAAAAAATAGAACTCTACAATTCTTTAATCCAAAATCGCTAGGAAGCCTGAAATCATGGACACTGACACCTGGGAATTACAATTTCCTGTAGACGCGGATGTCATCGCGTTGGATAAGGACGATCGCATAGTCGTGCTAATTGAGGTTAAAATTATTCAAGCTCAAGAAGCAGACGCAAAACAGAAAATTGTCGATCGCGCGCTCGATTTGCTGAAAGCTACGTTAGCTAAGCTGTCTGAAAAAAACGCGATCGTTCCCTATGCTATGTTTATTGACGCGGAACAAATTCTGATTTTTAAATGGGATGGTGTGAATTTATCGGAGGCTGTTTGCACTCTCAATACTGGTGAAATATGTCGCTATTATATGCCGAGTTTTGGCAGTAAATGGATCTCTGAAAGTACCAATGAGGGGGTGATTCAGTCGTGGCTGCATGACTTAGATTATAACTGGAAATCCCAAATTCCGCCAGCATCAGAGGAGATAGCAGCCATCGGTTTGCTCCCGTTACTCGCAGGTGGTACAACAAAATCAGGAGTTGAATTAGGTGGCAATTATATATATCGAGACAACCTTTCTGATGAGTATTACTACAGGGCGTGAGGCTGAAGCAATTATGTTGCTCAGAGATTTGTCCTCATCTGTTCAGTTGGTCATACCCACCATTTGTTACATGGAGGCTTTGTCAGCTTTCGAGGACGAGTTGAAGCGACGAAAATATTTTAAGGAACAGCTAAACCGCCAAATTAGCGAAACAAAGCGAGATGTAACATCTGAACAGGCTGCATCTCTATTTTTTCACTTAGAAGAGTCATTACTCTACTATGTAGAACGAATAGATGAAATGAAATTTCGCTGGCGTGAAGCGATAAGTAGGATGTCTAGAAATGCAGAAATGATTGCATTAAATCCAGAAATTGTCGAAGCAAGCTTAAACGAAACTTTGATCGAAAAAGACCCAACAGACAATTTGATTCTACACTGTATCCTCAGTCATGCACGCTCGCATTCTACAGAAACAAAAGTATTTCTCAGCGGTAACGTCAAAGAATTTGGTCTACCGGAAGTTCAAGATGTTTTGCGAGAAGCCCGGATTACAAAGTATTTCTCTGTCACTAAAAACTTTCTAGGTTGGCTACAATCTCAGTCATAATTGCACGCAGGTGGTACAGTAAATTATTATGAAAAATTTCCCTATTTTACATTCAAAGCGCCGCTGGCTGGCTGTTCTCCTGGCTGCAATTGCAGCGATCGCTCTCTCAGCTTGTAGTCCCGTGCGATCAACTAACTTAGTAGACAGACTCATCGTTCCTACCCCCAGCGGCCCGGGTACCTTTAACTACCCGCTAAACCAATCTGCATACAGCGTTTTTGGCTATATGTACGAGGGATTGATTAACGAAAACGGCTTGACCTCGGAGTTAGAACCCGGTTTAGCCGAGTCCTGGGAAGTTTCTAAAGATGGCAAAAAGATTGTCTTCACCCTGCGAGAGGGTTTGAAATGGTCGGACGGCGAACAGATGACTACTGATGACATTATCTTCAGCTATGAAAAGATTTATTTCAATGATAAAATTCCTAGCGGTTTGAAAGATAATCTGAGGGTTGGGATGAGTCGCCAATTCCCAAAAGTAAAAAAAATAGACAGCCGCCGCGTTGAATTTTCCGTTGCAGAACCCTTTGCTCCATTTATTAGATATGCTGGGGGAATCCCAATTTTACCAGCTCATATTTTACAGGAAGCTGTCGAAAATACAGATGCCGATGGTCAGCCTAAATTCCTGACTACTTGGGGGACGGATACTGACCCTAAAAAAATTGTGGGGAATGGTCAATATCGAATGCTGAGCTACACTCCCAATCAGCGCGTGGTTTTGGAAAGAAATCCGTATTTTTGGCGCAAAGATGCTGAGGGAAATGTCCAGCCTTACATCCAGCAAATTGTTTGGCAAATTATCGAAAATACTGACAATCAACTGCTGAATTTTCGATCGGGCGATTTGGATACTCTGAACGTGGAACCGGAAGTGTTTCCCCTGCTGAAACGGGAGGAAAAACGCGGCAAATATACGGTCTTCAACGGCGGCCCGGATACTGGCAGCGTCTTTGTGTGTTTCAATCTGAATAAGGGGCGCAATGCTCAAAATCAGCCGTTTGTAGACCCAATTAAGTCTCGGTGGTTCGCGAGTAAGGAATTTCGGCAGGCGATCGCCTATGGCATCAACCGCGAGGCGATGACTAACAATATCTATCGCGGACTTGGCGCGCCACTGCATTCCCCAATTCCGGCGCAAAGCCCGTTCTACCTGTCCCCAGAACAGGGATTGAAAACTTACAGTTACGATCGACAAAAAGCCAAAGAGTTACTGTTAAGTGCTGGTTTCAAGTATAATAGTAACAACGAATTGTTGGATGCTGAAGGCAACAAGGTACGATTTACTTTGTTGATGGCGGCCGGTAAAAAAGTTCGGGAACAAATGGGAACGCAAATTAAGCAAGATTTAGGCAAACTGGGGATGCAAATTGATACGCAGTTTCTCAGTTTTAACACTTATGTGGAAAAACTGCGATTGACGCGGAATTGGGATACTTACCTCGGTGGTTTTACGGGAGGTACTGAACCGCACAGCGGCTACAATATTTGGTCAGTCAATGGCACTTTGCACAGTTTCAACCAGGGCCCGCAATCCGGAGAACCCCCGATTAAAGGTTGGGAAGTGTACGACTGGGAGCAGAAAATCGATGACCTTTATGTGAAGGCTTCTCAGGAGCTTGATGAGGCGAAACGCAAGGAGCTTTATGGAGAAACGCAGCGGATTATAGCGGAACAAGTTCCTTTTGTTTATATGGTAAATCCGCTGACTTTTGAGGCGGTGCGCGATCGCGTTTCGGGAATTCGCTACAGTGCTCTGGGCGGTGCTTTTTGGAATTTGTACGAGTTGCAAATAACAGAATAGTCAGCAGTTATTAGTCATTAGTCAGTCATTAATTAATGGAACCTAAAATTTTACAGAAGTTACTCGAATCTGTGGCTGCCGGCGATATTAGCCCCATCGCAGCTTTGGATAAATTAAAGCATTTTGACTTTGAACAAGTCGGCGATTTTGCCAAAATTGACCACCACCGTACTTTAAGAACGGGTTTTCCTGAAGTAATTTGGGGCCCGGGGAAAACGCCCGACCAAATTGTTGAGATTATCGAGGCGATGCGCGGGCGAAATTCTGCGGTGATGGCGACGCGAATCGAACCGGAAGTTTTCGAGCAATTGCAACAAAAAATACCCGATTTGTGCTACTACCAAAAGGCTCGAATTTGTGCAATTTCTCCTAATTCCCCAACTCCGCAGCATCCGGGTACTGTGACTATTATCAGTGCGGGAACGGCGGATTTGCCTGTAGCGGAAGAGGCGGCAATTACTGCGGAACTTTGCGGTTTTCAGGTGCGACGTTTGTGGGATGTCGGAGTTGCCGGCATTCACCGTTTGCTGAGCAACCGGCACGTCATTGCCGGTGCTGATGTGTTGATTGCGGTTGCGGGCATGGAAGGTGCTTTGGCGAGTGTGGTTGCGGGTTTGGCAGATTGTCCGGTGATTGCTGTGCCGACGAGTGTAGGTTACGGCGCGAGTTTTGGCGGGATTGCTCCTCTTTTAACTATGCTCAATTCTTGTGCCGCTGGTGTGGGTGTGGTGAATATTGATAATGGATTTGGGGCTGCGATTTTGGCTTGTCAAATTCTCAGAAGTGCTGACCGAGTGGGAAGAAGAGGAGAGGGGGTGAATGGGAGAGAGGGGGAATAGTTAGAAACCCCCTCGATTAGATCAGACTAAGGCTAACTGTCACAGGACGATCAATTTTTAGGGTGCATCTTGCACCATTCTCAAGAACAGGCAAGATGCGTGTTCCACAAAGAGTGAGTTTTCTTGTGGGGTGGGCATCCTGCCCGCCCGTAAAAAACCTAATTGAAAATGGTGCCACATCTCAGGTGCCTCAGACTTCGTTATTGAAAGATTATTGAAGATTACCGGTAGTAGAGCACCTTACCATATATGCCAGTTGCGCCCAGGACGGCCAGACTCGGCGGTTGAAACTGCGTCTACACTTGCTTCTCGTCCCAGCATAGGAGGACTAAAGAATACAGGAGGTATTATTGCCGGATTTGATATTACTTGCTGCCCAGCCAAATCGGATAAGCAGAAGAATCCTCAGCTTTCAACTTTTGGGCCTGATAACTCTTGCTAGTCCAACTAGCAACTGTTTGCAGGCTTTCTGTTAAACAACTTTCGCTGCCAAACGCTTCAAATCCCAAAGTCCACCACGCGCTGCCGTTAATGTTCAACTGAGTAAGTTCTACGCTGCAACCTTGGGGAATTGGGGCTTCGACAGGCACAGATATCAGGACACCAGGGGCCGAAACTTGATAAAGACGTTGCGCTCGCTTTTTCTTGACTCCCACCCACTTTCCTGTCGCCACAATATCCGCCGGTATCGGCGCCATGGTGTCCGCACAAACCCACTTCAGCCACTTTTCGGCTTTGCCTTCCCAGCGATTGGCGAACTGCATCGTCCCTAACTCTGCCTGACGCCACTTTACCTCCAAGGTTTTCCCACGCAGCTTCACTCCCAAGTAGTCGCAGTTAGGTACTAGCAAATATATGTCTTCCCGTTCTTCAGGAGGCGAAAGATACGCGCCGAGACTCTCGCTTCCAAACCATTGATTGAGCGATTTTGGCAGTGCACCGCTATAAAACCACCGCATTTCCAGACTGGCCCGCATAAATTTTTCCTCCGTTCCACAATTTTCGTCAAACCCAGACTGGATTTGCCATACACCATCGACTTTTGTGCCTCTCCACTCTATCCTCCCCCCTCCGGGGCCCAGAGTCTACCCACAGTCATACCATTGTTAGATTTTAGATTTTAGATTTTAGACTTGGGAAAGACTGACTATATAAGGGTTTAGAGCTTGCCTACAGTTGCATTTTTTTTAAAACTGGTGTCAGAGCGAGGTCTTTTAAAAAAATTTCTCACAATCCTTTACATATCTTCACAAGTCTGTTACATTTATTTACAGTACACTAAAAACCATTTAGGAAAAAAAAGATGACTAACCGAGGCTTAATGCTGGACGACCAAGGCAAAATGAACAATTTTGCGATCGAGCCGACAGTATACATCGATGACGAACCCCGCACCGGCTTTACCCCCTACGCAGAACGCTTAAACGGCCGCCTTGCCATGATTGGCTTTGTTTCTCTCTTGGCTTTAGAAGTTTCGACCAAGCACGGGCTGATTAGCTGGCTGACTCACCTGTAATGATTTTGTTAACAATTAAACTATATGGCTATGGATGGCTGGCGTTACACAAACAGCGATCCATAGCTTAACTATTTTTAGGGGCAAGGTTTGGTGAGACAATTAAAATTAAATATTTTTGTTTTACCCTACCCGTAAAAAGAATGCTCAAACGAATTGCGGCAATACTTCTGGTGGTTCTAAGCCTCACATTAACCGGTTGTGTGTCTAAAGTCACCGGACTCAAAAGCTACGTTGATACTGGCGACGGCTATCAATTTCTCTATCCTAACGGCTGGCTGCCGATCGCGGTTTCTAACGGGCCCGATGTGGTGTTCCGCGATTTGATTCAGCAAACCGAGAACGTCAGCGTGGTAATCAGTCCAGTCGCGAAGGACAAAACTCTGGCGGATTTGGGAACGCCGACGGATGTGGGATACAAGCTCAGCAAAAGTGCGATCGCCCCGGCTGATTCGGGCCGCGAAGCTGAATTAGTCAATGCAGAAGCTCGTGAATCGCGATCGAAAAACTATTACATTTTAGAATACGCCGTTAAGTTGCCAAACCAAGAACGCCACAACTTAGCGAGTGTAGCCGTCAGCCGTGGCAAACTTTTTACGCTTAACGTTTCCACTACCGAAGAACGCTGGCCCAAGGTAAAAGAAGCTTTTGAGAAAGTTGTTAAATCTTTCTCTGTTTATTAGGGAATTGGGAATTGGGAATTGGGCATGGTGCATGGGGGATTGTTGACAGTTGACTGTTGACTGTTCGCTGTTGACTGTTGACTCTTCGCTGGAAACCTCACCACAGTTGACTGACAACTGACAACTGTCAACTGTCAACTGTCAACTGTCAACTGTCAACTGAACTTCTTAACTTATGAAAATTCCAACTTTTGTATTAGCTTCAGCTTCTCCAGCGCGCCGCCGCCTGCTAGAAAATGCCGGCATTCAAGCTGTGATTTGCCCCAGCGACTTTGATGAAGGGCAAATACAAATGAAAGATGCCACTAATTTAGTGCAGGTTTTAGCAGAGGGAAAAGCTGAGGCTGTAGCTAAGTTTTTACTGGCTAATTCTCACCCGCAAATCTCCAATCCCAAATCGTGTTTGGTGTTGGGATGTGATTCAATTTTGCTCATAGATGGCGAAATTCACGGCAAACCCAAGGATGCGGAAGAAGCAATCTCGCGCTGGCAGAAAATGCGCGGTAAGGTGGGCGAACTCTATACGGGTCATGCTTTAATTGATACTAGATTCGATGACTTTGATCAGGCTAGGTCGCGATCGGTCATTCGCTGCCAAGTTACAAAAGTTTATTTTGCGGAAGTTACCTCGCGCCAAATAGCGGCTTACGTCGCTACCGGAGAGCCCCTCGCCTGTGCAGGCTGTTTTGCACTGGAAGGTAAAGGCGGCTTTTTTGTGGAACAAATCGAAGGATGTCACACAAATGTGATTGGTTTGAGCTTACCTCTGCTGCGACAAATGCTCACCGAAATGGGATATGATGTGGCGGATTTTTGGTCTTGAAATGCAGAATTTGGAAACGAATGAAATGGTTTGTAGTCAGGACTTTAGATTTTCTCTCAGGACTTTAGTCCTTACTACAAACCTACGATGATTATCCAAGGGCGATCGTCCCATCGGATACAGATATAAACTGAAGTTGAGTCGGCGACACATCTTTCACCAAACCCAGAATATTTCCGGTGCTAGCTTCTCGAATCACCGTCGCCTTAGTATTCAGCACTCTAAAATCCAGAGTTCGATCCTGTCCCGGAGGCAAAGGGCCACTGCTATCGAAATCTCTAGCATCAGCAACCTTCAACAACCTTTCGCTCAAAACAATATCATTTAGCGTCAATCCAGACGCCAATCCCATTACATCACCTTCAGCCGTATTGTAGTCTAGAATAAAATCTGCCGGCACTCTATCTAGATTAAAATCCGGCTCTATCGAACCAATTTCCCCCGAAGTTGCTCCCACTTCTCTGCGGAGGACAAATAAATCTGCACCTTCACTTCCCCAAAGTTTGTCAATTCCCGCATCACCAATCAGAGTATCGTTGCCGCTGTTTCCTACTAAATTGTCATTTCCTTGACCGCCTCTAACAAAGTCATTTGCCGTTCCTCCGTAGGCGTAGTCATTGCCTTGATTGCCGCTGAGAATGTCGCTGCCGCATTCTCCGTAAAGTTTGTCAAAATCTTGACCGCCACGAATAGTATCGCTGCCACAACCTCCGATTAAAGTATCTTTGCCCCTGTTACCGTTCATCAGTTCCGCACCACCTGAACCTCTGACAAAATCGTTACCAACTAAGGCGCGCAAACCTCCGGGGGTATTGCGGAGAATTCCATTTGCTAATTGAAATGCGTCGTTATTGGGAGTTAAGTCAAAAAAGTTGGGGTCGCTGCCTGGGTTGGGCAATGGCCCTGTGAGTAATGTGATGTTTGGGGGATCAGCAATAATAGGGTCTGAATTTTCAGCTAATGCTCTAATTTCTCCGATATTTGTTTCTAACATCCTAATTTTCTCCTGCTTTGATTGACGTTGTTGAGATTCTGATTTTAACAAAGGTTCCAATTAAGATATATGCGGTAATCATGGGTTAAAACAATCAAACTGGGATATGATCTGGCGGATTTTTGGGAATCTTAAATATTGTTTAATTTATGTCAGGAATCGGGAGGCAGAGCCTCGCTGATATGTCTTCCCAGGCTGAGCCTGGGAACGAGGATTGAGAGCCTTGTTGTTGTCGGATGGGCGTTTCGTTCCGCCCCTCCGTGCTATACAGATTAGCCTTGCCCACCAGTTGGTAATTATCCTAGAGCGCCCCCTCCGATACAGATATAAACTGAAGTTGATCCGGCGAAACATCCTTCACCAAACCCAAGATATTGCCGGTGCTAGCTTCTCTAATCACCGTCGCCTTAGTATTCAACAGTCTAAACTCCAGAGTTTGAGGGGTTCCCGGAGGATAAGGCCCGCTACTGTCGTAAGCTCTGGCATCACCAATTGTTAAAAACCTTTCGCTCAAAGCAATATCATTTCCCGTCAATCCTCCCGCCAATCCAATTACATCACCTTCAGCCGGATTGTAATCGAGAATAAAATCTGCGGGCACTTCCTCTACATCAAAATTTCCACTAGGAGGCGGTTGAAGCGAACCAATTTCCCCCGAAGTTGCTCCCACTTCTGTGCGGAGGACAAACATATCTGCGCCTTCACTTCCCCAAAGTCTATCAATTCCAGCATCACCGATTAGAGTATCATTTCCACTCTCTCCTACTAAAGCATCATTCCCTTTACCGCCGCGAATAAAGTCATTGGCTGTGCCTCCATAAACGTAGTCATCACCTTGATCTCCGCTGACAAAATCGCTGCCACATTCTCCATAAACAATGTCAAAATCTTGGCCGCCGCGAATAGTATCGCTGCCACAACCTCCGATTAAAGTATCTGTGCCACTGTTACCGTTCATCAGTTCCGCACCACCGGAACCTCTGACAAAATCGTTGCCAGCTAAGGCCCGCAAACCTCCGGGAGTATTCCGCAGAATTCCATTTGCTAATTGAAATACGTCGTCAGTGGGAGTTAAGTCAAAAAAGTTGGGGTCGCTGGCTGGATTTGGCAATGGCCCTGTGAGTAATTTGGTGTTTGGGGGATCAGCAATAATTGGGTCTGAATTTTCAGCTAATGCTCTAATTTCTCCGAGATTTGTTTCTAACATCCTAATTTTCTCCTTTTTTGATTGACTTTGTTGATATTCTGATTTTAACAAAGGTTCCAATTAAGAAATATGCGGGAATCAGGGGTTAAAACAATCCAATTATTGTCAAAGTTGCCGGAGGTCTTTATTCAACAAGCCTAGGTTATTGACACCAATCTGCGCGTCCAAATCCGCAAATATTTTGAACTGTATACCAATAATTCTGGGGATCGCGTACTCTATTACCCGTCAGCAGTCAGCGTGGGAAAACCCAGAGACTGCTAATTGTCATGAAACCTTGAGTTAAGTCGGGAATAATTAATATGCTAGACACTGCGATCGAATCTATTCAAGCCAGAGAAATCCTCGACTCCCGCGGCCGCCCCACCATTGAAGCTGAAGTTTACCTAGCCAACGGTGTTGTAGGACTCGCCCAAGTCCCCAGCGGCGCCTCTACAGGCTCTTTTGAAGCCCACGAACTCCGCGATGGCGACAACAAACGTTACGGCGGCAAAGGAGTCCTAAAAGCCGTCGATAACGTCGAGCACAAAATTGCCCCCGCTTTGGCTAATCTAGATGCGATCGACCAAGCGCTGGTAGACAAAACCATGATTGACTTGGACGGTTCCCCGAACAAATCCCACCTCGGCGCAAATGCCATTCTCGGAGTCTCCTTAGCCACAGCAAAGGCGGCAGCCGAAACTTTAGGGCTCCCCCTTTACCGGTACTTGGGCGGGCCCTTGGCAAACGTTTTGCCCGTACCACTGATGAACGTGATCAACGGGGGATCTCACGCTAACAATAATGTGGACATTCAAGAATTTATGATTGTCCCTGTGGGCGCGCCTTCTTTTAAAGAAGCTTTACGCTGGGGTGCAGAGGTATTTGAATCCTTGAGTAAAGTCTTAAAAGCTGAGGGTTTGCTGACTGGTGTGGGTGATGAAGGGGGTTTTGCGCCTAATCTTAAATCCAATCAAGCAGCTTTGGATTTGTTGATTGCAGCTATTGAAAAAGCTGGCTACAAACCGGGTGAACAAGTTGCTTTAGCTTTGGATGTTGCTGCTAGCGAATTTTACAAAGATGGGCAGTATACTTACGACGGTGTGGCTCATTCGCCGGCAGAATTAATCGATTATTTGGATGGTTTGGTGAGTCAATATCCCATTGTTTCCATTGAAGATGGTTTGCATGAAGACGATTGGGAAAGTTGGGTAGCGCTGACGCAGAAAATGGGCAGCAAGGTTCAATTGGTGGGTGACGATTTATTTGTTACTAATCGCACGCGGCTGCAAAAAGGAATTGATTTGAAAGCTAGCAATTCGATTTTGATTAAGCTGAATCAAATTGGTTCTTTGACAGAGACTTTGGATACGATCGACCTCGGCAAACGGAACAGCTATCGAGCGGTCATCAGCCACCGTTCCGGTGAAACTGAAGATACCACAATTGCAGATTTAGCGGTAGCGACTCGCGCCGGTCAAATCAAGACTGGTTCTTTGTGTCGCAGCGAACGGGTGGCTAAATACAACCGTTTGTTACGGATTGAGGACCAATTGGGCGATCGGGCAATTTATGCTGGGTCGATCGGTTACGGGCCAAAATAACACTTGGTAATCGGTAATTGGGAATGGGTAATTGGTAATCGGTAATTGGGAATGGGTAATTGGTAATCGGTAATCGGTTAGTTTTTAATTTTCATCACCAATGCCCAATGCCCAATGCCCAATGCCCAATGCCCAATTACCAATTAAGGATAGAAAGCCAATTGTGGCAAACCCAAAGTTTCTTCCCAACCCATCATCAAGTTCATGCACTGGATGCCTTGACCGGCTTGTCCCTTAATTAAATTGTCGATCGCCGATAGCACAATCACCCTGTCAGTACGCGGATCGACTTCGATGCCGATATAACAAAGATTCGTGCCGCAAGCCCATTTTGTTTGCGGATAAACTCCAGCAGGCAACACTTTTACCCAAGGACAATTGCGGTAAAAAGCGCTGAAAATTGTGATTAAATCTTCCCGCACCAAACCTGGATCACGCAAAGTTGCGTACACAGTCGCCAGAATTCCCCGCACCATCGGAATGAGGTGGGGAGTAAACTGAACTTTAATATCGTGTCCCGCTAAATCGCTGCAAATTTGCTCGATTTCTGGTGTGTGGCGGTGGCGGCCAACGCCGTAAGCGCCCAGAGAACCCTCTGCTTCAGCCAACAAGAGATTAACTTCGGCTTTGCGGCCCCCTCCCGAAGCACCGGATTTGGCGTCGATAATTGCTGTTTCTGGCACAATGAGGCCTTGTTTGAGCAAAGGTGCCAGGGCTAACAAACTAGCAGTGACGTAGCAGCCGGCACAGCCTACTAACTGAGCATCTTTAATTCGATCGCGATACAATTCTGGCAAACCGTAAACAGCCGTTGCAGCCAGTTCAGCGTCTGATCGATCCCCGCCGTACCAAGCTTTGTAAGTTTCCAGGTTTTCAAATCTGTAGTCAGCCGACAAATCTAAGACTTTGCAGCCTTTTTCTATCAGCGTCGGTGCCATTTTGCAAGCTAAACCGTTCGGCAGGGACAGAAACACAACTTCACATTTTGCCGCTATTTTGTCGAGGTCGATCGCCTCGACTGTCAAATCAATGCAGTTAGTCAGATGCGGATAAAGGCTGGAAAAAGGTTTTCCCGCACTGCTATCCCCGCCCAAATAGACTACTTCAGCCGCTGGGTGATCTGCCAGCAGTCGCACAAGTTGCACGCCGCCGTACCCTGAAGCGCCGATAATTCCTACAGGCACACGTCCAACATCTCCCATTTTCCTTTATCCCCTCAGCCTTTGAAGTCAAAAACGCTTGAACTTTTGCTGCATTGTAGTACCAAACGCCAACTTTGGTGGCAAAGAATTGTGTTGTTTTGTTTTGGAGGTGCATTTTTGTTAATTTTCGGCTGTTTGACCGATCGCCAAAACCCTAAAATTAACAAACTGATGTGCGATCGTGCTATAAAAAACTTACTTTAACCCATCCCCAAACCGGAGATTAACATTTTTCCCTCGAAGCTCGAACCTCGAAGCTCAACATCCATCCGTTAAATCTGTTAAATCTTGTACACGGCTTCGTTGCCGAACTTCCTATGGGCATAGTTGTAGAAAACGTATCAAAACAGTTTGGCAGTTTCCAAGCACTCGATCGAGTCAGCTTAGAAATTGAATCTGGTTCCCTAGTCGCATTGCTTGGCCCGTCTGGTTCCGGCAAGTCTACACTGCTGCGACTGATTGCGGGTTTAGAAATGCCCGACTCCGGCAAAATCTGGCTGACAGGCCAAGATGCGACCAATACTAGCGTCCAAGACCGCAAAATTGGGTTCGTGTTTCAGCACTACGCGCTATTCAAGCACATGACAGTGCGAAAAAACATCGCTTTCGGGATGCAAATTCAGAAAACACCACCCGCGAAAGTCAAATCCCGGGTAGAAGAATTGTTGAATTTAGTGCAATTGGCAGGATTGGGCGATAGATACCCGTCGCAACTTTCAGGAGGCCAGCGACAGCGGGTGGCCCTCGCCAGAGCCCTGGCTGTGGAACCGAAAGTGTTACTGCTAGACGAACCTTTTGGAGCTCTCGATGCCAAAGTTCGCAAAGACTTGCGTGCTTGGTTGCGGCGACTGCACGACGAAGTACACGTTACCACAGTCTTTGTGACGCATGATCAAGAAGAAGCGATGGAAGTTGCCGATCGAATTACAGTAATGAATAAAGGTAAAATCGAACAAGTCGGCACACCCGCAGAAATTTACGACCATCCCGCTAGTGCTTTCGTAATGAGTTTTATCGGTCCCGTCAATGTATTGCCCAGCAGTTCAAGAATGTTTCAAGACAACGGCTTTGACTCAGCCAACCCAGAGATTTTCTTGCGCCCTCACGACGTAGTAATTGAAACTACAGAAAATAGCGCAACAGTGCCTGCAAGAATCAGTCGCTTGATTCATTTGGGATGGGAAATTCAGGTAGAATTAACCTTAGATGACGGTCAAGTAGTAAACGCTAATTTGACTAGAGAAAGATTCGATAGTTTGAACTTGCAGCCCCAGCAAAGAGTGTTCGTAAAGCCGAAAGATGCCAAGTCCTTTCCACTTTTTTATTCCATCTAAGAGCAATTCTGAAAACTCAAGCTAAATTTAGATTGGATACTGCCTTTCCAAGAATGTGGCGCGGTGCGGTGTCTCTACAAAAAAAATCTAGGGACACGGCACCGCGCCGTGTCCCTAATCTTTTATACTGACAAGTGTCCGCTGACTACTGCGCGCTGAGTTAGTCTTTAATTTTGTTGACAGCTTTTTTGACTTGTTGCTCAAAGGATGTAGCTTGTGTATTGGAAGGATTTTTCATTTTTTCAATGTCAGCGTCTCCCTGAACTTCGTTGGGTCCTTTGCTGGCTTTTTCTTGAGTTTCTTCCAAGGACATTGGTTTTTTCAGTACAGCTTCTTGAGATTCTTTTTCAATTCCTAAAAGTTGGTCTTCACCTTTGGTGGGGCTGCTAGTAACTGCAAAAGCAGGGAAAGCATTAGAAACAAACATCAAGGCACAAAAACAAACAGCTATTAAAGTGCGGACTAAACGCTTGGCAGGGAAGTTAAAGCTGATAAAAGACATACAAAATTTCTCCGTTTTTAGAAGTTTTGATCGCTAAGATTGTTAACAGGCTGAAGCTCACTCATATTCTGCACAATCTTTAACTCAATTTTGATAAAAGCAACCGTTGCTTTCTTTCAAACTGAGCTAATATATAATATTTAGCTGAAAAAGCTGGTATTTGAAATCCTTCTCAGGGAATATTTCTAGATGACTGGCGTCGGTCGCCCCAAGACCTTTATGTAGAAGGCACTTGTGTAGAATCAAAAAAATTCTCTATAAGTGCCTTCGGATGCGCCTCACATAGCGGTATCAATCTCAGTAACTGGTTTTATCGTGGCGTGGGGGCGGGTTTATTTAGCCTGTTTGCAATGTGAGAGGGCGCTTGAGTGAACCCGCAGAGGGGTTTGTTGAAAATATTGCAAGATACAAGATATGAGATGCGCCCGACTATCCACTGACTAATGACTAATAACCAATGGCTGCTGCTGTCGCACGGGAACTTGATATTTTGCTAGATAAGTTTTAATTTCTCCTACACTGAGTTGCCCGTAATGCAGCAGGGAAGCCAGCAGGGCTGCTTCTGCTTTGCCCTCAGTCACGGCTTCGTAGATGTGGTGACAGTTGCCGGCGCCACCGGAAGCAATGACGGGAATTTCGACCATTTCGGCAATGCTTCGAGTTAATTCCAAATCGTAACCTGCTTGAGTGCCGTCCGAGTCCATGCTTGTCACCAGAATTTCGCCGGCGCCGCGCTGTTCGGCTTCCTTTGCCCAGGCGATCGCATCTTTTCCGGTATTTTCTCGCCCTCCGCGCACGTACACGTCCCAACCAGGATTATCTGCGTCTTTCCGTTTGCGAGCGTCGATCGCCACTACAATGCACTGATTACCAAATCGATCGCTGGCTTTGTCAATTAAACTCGGATCGCGCACCGCCGCCGAATTAATACTCACCTTGTCTGCGCCCGCCCTCAATAAACTTTTAATTGTGTCTAAGGATTGGATACCGCCGCCCACCGTCAAAGGGATAAATACGCGATCGGCCGTTCGGTACACCACATCGATCATAATATTCCGGTCTTCGTGAGTCGCTGTAATATCCAGAAACACCAACTCGTCAGCACCCGCATCATTGTAAACCTGAGCCATTTCTACCGGATCGCCAGCATCCTTAAGGTTGACAAAATTGACACCTTTGACCACGCGACCGGCTTTCACATCCAGACAAGGTAAAATTCTTTTCGACAACATACAATTCTCTTCCTATTTAACTTACTCGGCGGGAAGTGTCCCGCTATAACTGTACTCATCTTAGCGGTGGGATGAAAGCCAGGGTAGTTTTTTCCCGTCCTGTTTGTGTTCTGGACTCCTAGCTGGAGAACGAGTTAAACAGGCAAGAATTAACCAATCTCTCAGCTATCACAAGACGGTAACAATCAATAAAATTCGTTTTAAAAATTTGATAAATCCTCATAAATTTCGCAACGATTGCCACAACCAAGCAGTCAAAAGCGAGAGCTATGGCATTTAGCAGCTTACTCTAGCATAGAGGATTTTTACTCTTAGTGGTTCGCTACGCTCCTCACCAACAGTTCATCTCAGAACAAAAGACCTTAATCAGTCTAATTCGGGGCCTGCTAGAAAATTATTAAAATTATTCAAAACGTTTCTGCTGGAATGGACTTTGACACGCACCTTGCTGTTGTGCCCGATTTCTTAAAAATCGCTGATGGTCATAAGAATGGCGGGATATCAAGTACGCACTTTTCTAAAAATTGTTTTTTACAGTGAAAGTATGAACACTCGTTTTACTTTGGGAGTATCACTTCTGCTGGCAGTATAATAGTAAAAGTAGAACCCTTACCAACCTCGCTTTCAACCAACGTATCTCCACCCATAATCCGAGACAAATTTCTAGTAATTGCTAACCCTAATCCAGTACCCCCATACTGTCGTGTAGTTGAAGCATCAGCCTGGGTAAATGGTTGAAACAGTTTTTCTATTCGTTCTGGAGCTATACCAACGCCAGTATCACTTATCTTAAATAAAATATAGGGAATGGCTGATTTCAGTTCTTCTCCCTCGGCTATTCCAGATTTTCTATATTTTTTTTCTACCTTAATAGTAATTTGACCTTTTTTGGTAAATTTGCTGGCGTTACTAAGCACATTAAATAAGCTCTGACGTACCTTAGTTAAGTCGGTTTTCATATCTCCCAAATTGTCTTCATAGTTAACTACCAATATATTAGCATTCTTCTCCACCAGTGGCTTAATCATCATGATGACTTCCCTAATTAAATCTGAGATATTAACGGTTTCTAAGTAAAGTTCAACCTTCCCAGATTCAATTTTGGACAAATCAAGAATGTCGTTAATTAGTCCAAGTAAATGTGTGCCTGCACCGTGAATTTTTTTCAGATCTGGGATAAAAAATTTTTGCTCTAAATCTTCGGCTTCTTCTTGCAACATTTCGCTATAGCCAATAATCGCATTGAGAGGGGTACGAAGTTCATGGCTCATGTTGGCGAGAAACTGGCTTTTGGCAATGTTTGCGGCTTCGGCGGCTTCTTTAGCTGCTAATAATTCCACAGTCCGTAATTCAACTTTTTCTTCTAGGAGTTGCTTCTGTTGTTCGAGCTTTTTAGTTAAATTATATAATTTTAAATGAATTCTAATTCTCGCTAAAACTTCTTCACTTTGGAAAGGTTTAGAAATATAATCTACGCCTCCCACAGATAATCCATTGACTTTATTATGTGAATCTGATAAAGCACTTAAAAAAATTATTGGAATTTCGCAGGTTAAGGGATTAGCTTTCAATCGCCGGCAAGTCTCAAAGCCATCAATACCGGGCGGCATCATTATATCTAATAAAATTAGTTCGGGCGGGTGATATTCTACTTGTTCAAGCGCCGTTTCACCATCAATAGCAACGGAAACTTGATAACCCACGTCGGTCAATATGTGGGCTAGAACTTCTAGGTTATTGGGATTATCATCTACAATCAAAATAGATTGATTGTCTAAGTTTTCAGTCATACATAATTTACTGGGGATGGGATACATAAATTTACAACATTTTTGGGGTTAGGGAGTATTTAGGTATTTCTCTATGTAAGTTCGCACCTGTTTAAGCTTGAAAGCTTTAGCCAATTCGCGCAGATTTTGAATAAAAGGGATAAACTGCTTGTCTATACGTTCAATCCTCGTCAACTCTTGTAGTAAATCGTTAATCAATCCCTTACGACTAAGATTATACAAGATTAGCAAGTCATCATGGGAAGGTGGCACAATCTCAACCACTTGTTTTGTCAATTCTCTTGTGGTTTGCGGTTGTAACTTATCTTCATATATCCATTCTAATTTCAGGAGAGATTTGATCGTATTTAAGAGGCTATCAGCTTCGATAGGTTTGGGCAAAAATTCATTAGCTCCAATCTCTATACTTTTTTGCATATCTGACTCGAATACACTGGCTGAAGATACGATAACTGATAAATTAGCAGATGATGCTAATTTTCGCAAACTTTTCACCATTTCATAGCCATCCATAATCGGCATAACAATATCCGTAATAACCAGATTTGGCTGAACCTCAGCAATTTTATCTAGTCCTTCTTGACCATTTTCAGCCTCAAAAAGTATAAACCCAATAGGGCTGAGTAAATTAACAATAACAGAACGGTTTTCCCAATGGTCATCTACTACTAGAACTTTGGGCTGATCGCCGTTAAAACCAATAATAACACCCTGCTCAGAACTTTTAGAAGTTTTTGCCCATTCCTTAGCTTGGGGTAAATCTATCTCAAACCAGAAAACACTACCTTTTCCTAATTCACTTTCAACTTCCAATGTACTGCCCATCATATCAACAATCTTTTTGCTGATAGCTAATCCTAGTCCAGTCCCTTCGGATTGCTTTTTTATAGTACCAGACTGCTCAAAGGGCAAAAATATATTTTTAACATGATTGCTCGATATCCCAATTCCTGTATCTTCAACTTGGAATATAATTCGATATAAAGGTACTTCCCTAAACTCATCTTCCAAGAGTTTTGATTTAATTATAAATTTCACGCTACCTTGTTCCGTAAACTTAATAGCATTGCCTAATAAGTTAATCAATACCTGTCGCAATCGTTTTTCATCCGCAAAAATCCCAAGTGGGAGTTCACCTTCGATGGTATAGATAAAATCAATTCCCTTTTGATCAGCCCTGATCCGACAAATTTCAACTACTGCTTGCAGAAAAGCGGGAAAATGAAAATCTGTAGCATATATTTCCATTTTCTCGGCCTCGATTTTAGAAAAATCAAGGATATCGTTAATCAGAGTCAGGAGGTGGGAGCCACATTGGTTAATAATATTAATTCCTTTTTGATCTGACTCAACTATGTGTTTCGAGCGCTGGAGAATTTGGGCATACCCTAAGATACCATTGAGAGGTGTCCGCAGTTCGTGGCTCATATTAGCTAGAAACTCACTCTTAGCACGGTTAGCAGTATCCGCCACTTCTTTCGCGTGTTTAAGCTCTACAGTTCTGTCTTCAACTCGCAGTTCCAATTCCTCATTAGTTTTCGCAAGCGCAGCAAAAGATTCGCGGACTTGCTGAGCCATTTTGTTAAATAAATATCCCAAACGGCCCAATTCATTTTGGCGGTTTACATTAACTTGAACATCAAGATTTCCAGCAGCTATACTCTCAGTTGCTGCCATTAATTTATTGAGGGGTGCAGAAATTTCTCTCCCTAAAATTAAGAACACAATAATAATTTCAATCAGTAATGCACCTAGCCCTAGCACTAGAATCATACGAGCAGTAGCCAAGGCTTCTTGGGTGAGTAGAGATTTAGGGAAAACTGTGACCAAGTACCAATTTGGCTCATCAATTCTAGTAACACCCAAGTATTCATCATAGTCAGGATTGTCAATAATCATATTGTCCTGTTTATGAGTCTTGACTAATTCATAAATTCGCCGCAGATGAGCATCTCCTGATTGGGCGATGGAGAATTGCCCATTTCCCTTTTGAATATTTTGCATAAGTTCTGGGTGAGCTACTAGCCGCCCATCGGCTCGAAAAATCATATTGTATGTGCCTTTCAGTCCTTCATTAATAGTGCGTTTCTGCAAATCATCTATTAAAATATCATGGCCTAGTGTAGCAATATGCTTGCCATCCACATCTAATGGTGTCACACAGGATGCCATCCAAGCTACAGCTACTTGGTCGTAATAAATGCCTGTCCAGACTGTTTTGCGTTCTGGATCGTAGATAGGGCGGGTAATTTGGAATGACTCGTCATCTGTGACGCGGAACGATTCACTAGAAGGTGCTTTTAGCGACCAGGGATACTGGTGCATATACATAATCATACCATTCTCAGGAATTTGCGTATAGGTGTTAGCAAAGCGATTGCGCCATGCTGGGCCATAAGCATTTATTGTTTTATATAAAGCCACTATTCTTCGCTGCATCTCAGTATCAACATTAACATTTTTTCCGAGGAAAAGGCCCCCAGTTTTGTCGATTTGAAATAGTTCAGGCCGATTGCGAATTGAGCCATCTGGATATTTGACAAAGTTTTGATCAAATTCCACTTTTGGATCGCTATCTGCTTCTGCTTTTAGTTGATCTAATAAAGCTTGTTTGAGCAACTTATGGTTATCTTCAGCTAAGGTAAATATTGCTCTTTCGCGTTTGGAGCGTAATTTGATGTATTGCTCTAACTGCGTGAGTGAATTAGCAGTAATCCTTGAGATTATTTGGAAGTAGCTAATAGCGGTGGATGCGATAACAACCATCCCCATGCCAAAAGCTATCTTCAAGAGTGTTTGTTTGGTCAGGGATTCTTGGGGTCTATTTTTTTTGTTACGATTTTGGGAGATGATAGAGTCAGATAATTTTATTTTTTGGAACCAATGTATTTTCATTTTTTGTATTTTAGTAAATTTCCATCAAACTATGTCAAACTTTTATTCTCTTTATTCTCTAATACTCTCAATTAATTGTGAGATTTTTGTATGGTAACTGCCCCGTATTTTTTGCCATTAATGGGGTATGCACCGATCACTACCTACAATATTTGCACAAATCATTGAGTGGTAATAGATCACAGAAAACCTTGACGACGGAAGTAGGATAAATAAGCATTTAATACAGAATGATTAATGGGAGGACAGATAATATCAGTAGCTACCAGTCCATCCTGAGTGTTGCGGTCATCAAATTTTTGACATACAAAAGATGTGGTTTCGATAAAAGTTTTTTGGCTATTATTTATTTTTTTCATAAAGAGAGAAACCATGGGAGTTAAAGCATTATCGGGAGACATATTCAGTAGTTTTGCCTGCCACTGCGGGTAAGGAATAGAAGGGAGGACATAACCAAGGGTATTAAGATTCAAGATAAGTTCGTTCATTGTTAATACATGGGGACTTAATACATGAAATGTCTTGTTAAAAGACTCTGGTTGATGCGATAAATACCGCACCGCCTGAACTATATAATCCACAGGAGCGAGATTCATCTTGATATCTAATTCAGGGCCATACCCTAATTGAATCAACCCCTTGATTATCAAACAAATCGTATTACTGAGTTGAAAAGCACCTGTTTTGCTATGACCTGTCACCATTCCCAAACGATAGATGGAAACTGGTAAACCGCGATTGCGGGCAGCCATAACTAATTTTTCAGCCACCCATTTACTTTGAGCATAACCATCGGAATATCCTTCAGCGCTAAGTAAATCGTCTGTTTCAGCAATTAATTTCATACCATCATAGTTCGACGCTTGAAAGATATCCAGAGTAGAAATATAGTGGACAGGTGTAATTTTAGTCATGGTGGCTAGACGCAATATCTCCTTTGTCCCACCCACATTGGCATCCCGTAACGCCGTGTAGGGATAAACCAAATTGACATAAGCACCACAGTGATAAATCACTTCAACGATATCTGCTAATTCACTAAAATTTGGTGTCGATAGTCCCAAAAATGGCTTTGATAAATCTCCAATTATGGGGATAATTCTCCTACTAAATTCTTTTTCCCAAATTTCGTAATTTTGCAGAGTGCTACGCAGTCGAGAGGTCGCGGTTTCCAAATTATCCGCACGAACTAAACAATAAATAGTCGCTTGGGGATGATGCAGCAACAATTCGTGCAATAGAAAAGCACCAACAAAACCCGTTGCCCCTGTCAAGAAAATGTGCTTCGGTCTAAATCTGGTAATTGTGAATGGGTGAATAGTTTCATCTAAGACTGCATCAGCCGATAAGTCAGCACTATTTGTTTCAAAAATTGCCGTAGATCCCGAAGACCGCACAGCCTCAATTACTTCAGCTAATCCAGCAATTGTCGGAGATTTAAACAGGCAATCTAAAGACAATTCTACTGGGAAAGCTTGCGATAGTCGATTTAGTAATAAGGCGGCGCGTAATGAATTGCCGCCTGACTCAAAAAAGTTTTGATGGATACCAATTTGCACTCCTAAAACAGCAGTCCAAATTTCAACCAATTGTTTCTCTATTTCCGTGCGTGGAGCAACAATTGTTTCAACATTATCAAGAGTTGGTGTCGGTAGTGCCTGCCGATCTATTTTACAATTAGGTGTTAATGGCAAAGCATCCATAAAGACCACAAGCGCAGGAATCATGTACTCAGGCAATTTTTCTTTTAGCATTGCTCGGAAGCCTGCTGAACTCTGCTTTAATGCTTGTGAATACAACACCACATAAGCAACTAAGTAATCGTGTCCATGAGCATCATTACTAACAACCACGACCACATCCTTCACCGCAGGATTATCGAAGCAGGCTGCTTCAACATCTTTTAATTCAATTCGGTGTCCCTGAATTTTGACTTGGTAATCACTGCGCCCAATAATGGCAATATTACCGTCGGGAAGATAACGAGCTAAGTCACCTGTTTTATAAAGACGACCGCCCGGTTCATTGTTAAAAGTATCCTCAATAAACCTTTCCTCAGTTGTAAGGATTCAGGTCTGTGATTGAGGA
>NZ_JAUBSD010000038.1:0-61783 GCF_036704575.1 Microcoleus sp. K5-D4 | reverse complement strand
TTTTCTTGTTTTATTGACCCTACATTAGATTCTTCTGAGTCCTTGTGTCAAGCCTAATTGAGATGCTCTTACCCTGCGGTGAGGAGGATGTGGAGGATGAGTCTGAGGAATGTCTGGAACCTGTTGTTAGTGTTGAGGATTTTTGGCAGCGTTACACTCAGGGAGAAAGGGATTTTACAGGGATTAATTTAGCTGGTGCTAATCTGATCGGTAAAAACCTAGCTTCTGATGTCAACATGAGTAATGCTAATTTTACAAAAGCTAATTTAAGGGGTGTTAATTGGCAGAGCCTCAACCTCAGCGGGGCAATTTTTAAGGGAGCAGATATGAGGGATGCTTATTTCTGTAGCACCAAATTTAACGAAGCACAACTAGGAGATGCCAATCTTGCTCAGGCTAATTTATCCAGTGCTAATCTGAATCACGCAAATTTAATCAATGCCAACCTTGCTCAGGCTAATTTATCCAGTGCCAATCTGGAGCGGGCAAATTTAATCAATGCCAACCTCTCTCAGGCTAATTTACAATCAGCTAAACTAGAAAAAGCCAAATTGAGCAAGGCAAGCTTAAAAGGAGCAAACCTAGAATATGCAAATTTCGTTGAAGCCAATTTTAAGGGTGCAAATCTCAGTGGTGCCAAACTTAGTCAACAAACAAAATTCACCACAGCCAACCTCGCTCAAGCTAACTTAAGCGGGATAAACTTGAGAAAAGCAGACCTAAGAAATGCTGATTTAACAAATGCAAACCTGAGTAATGCTAACCTTGTAGAAGCAAATCTTGATGGAGCAAATCTCAAAGGAGTTCAGCTTCAAGGAGCGATTTGCAATCAAGCAACTTTATTTCCTACTGATTTCGATCCCGTGAAAGCTGGCGCTTACTTAATTGCTCCTTATTTATCACTGCCAAATGCCGATCTAACTGGTAGGGACTTGAGCAGTCTTAATTTGACGGGAGCCAATTTACAAGGTGCTAATTTGAATTCGGCAAACTTGCAGAGTTCCAATTTGAGAGATGCCAATTTGAGTGGTGCAAAACTTCAGGGAGCAAGGCTAGACGGCTGTAATTTTAGTCGGGCTAATTTGAAGCAGGTAAACTTGAATGATGCAAGATTAGTTAGTGCAGATCTAACGACAGCCGACTTAACTGAATCTGACTTGCGACAAGCGGAATTAAACTCTGCAAAGCTGCGTGGTGCTGAGCTAGTTTCAGCAGACATCCGTGCAGCAAGATTAGGCTTTGCAGACTTATCTGGCGCTAACTTAACTGGTGCAAAAATAGGAGGAGCAGAGTTGGCAAATGCTAAACTCACTGGTGCAATTATGCCAGATGGATCTACTCACGAATAAAATTAGTTAAGGAGTTTGCTAAACAAACTCTACTCAAAAAGCGTGAATACACTCTTTCACCATAAAATAAATATAATGAGAGGCTGTCTAAAAAAGTTATTGCTCTTCCGTTTCTGAGACCGGGGGACGATCGCCCTTTAATATCTAATTACTTCAATTCACAATAGTTGCCATTTGTCAAGCATGGGATTGGTGAGGTTGCGGATTCAAGAGTTGGCTGCCGAGAACGGTTGGACTCTGACAGAGGTTGCCACTCGATCGGGCGTTCACTACACCACGCTGAAAAGTTATGCCCGATCGCCCGGTATGGCAATGGCTGACATTGGTGCTCTGCTAAAATGGGCGCGGACGTTTGATGTGTCGATCGAAGAATTGTGGGATTTTGTGGAACAGTAACAAATTACACTTAAAATAAACCAGCGCTACCAGCGCCAACCAGTTCGACCTCGCAGGGACGATCGACTGTGGGCCCAAGCAACAGATGCGAGAGTTGGCGGATGGGACGGGGCGAAGTCTGAAAGAGATGATATATTCTCAGCGGCAATTGTAGCTGTTCGATCGCCCATATCGGTCTACAATTTGTAACGTTGAGCCTTATTGAAGTGCAGGAGTGGAGCTGGCTTGGATAACGCTAGTCTGTCAAGAAAACCCCCGCAAGCCTCGGAGCTTGTCGCCGACGAAATTCCAGAAGCAGTGCGAGACCATCCATACCCAGAAGCAGGGCAGAGTCAGTCTAAGAAAAAAGGGCTGATTTGGAAACTGCTAGGGTTGGCCGCACTAGCCTGTGGGGTCAGCATCTGGCTGCACCTCAACTTTAACTTGTTCCCAGCCACCAGTCAGGCAGAGCAAACTCAACAAAACCCAGCACCGGTGAGTTCGCCGTCTGCATCGGTCGCGAGTCCAGCTACCAACCCCAAAGCCACCGCCCCCGCAACCCCAGACAACCTGTTGGGACACTTGCCCTACCCAGAAGCACCAGCAAAAGACTTGGTAGGCGTCACCCCCGACGGTAGCATCAAACTCCGCTCCTCAGCAGCAGCAAAATATCAGGAAATGGCCAACGCCGCAGCGGCATCAGGCATCTACTTCGCTCCCATATCCGGCTTTCGCTCCCTGCAAGACCAACAGCACGTATTTTTTGACGTGAAAGCCGAACGCAGGCAAAACGCCAGCAAGCGAGCCGAAGTCAGCGCCCCTCCAGGTTACAGCGAACACCACACCGGTTACGCGATCGACATCGGCGACGGCAGCGCCCCGGAACACAACCTCAGCCCCAGTTTTGAAAATACCGAAGCATTCAAGTGGTTAGAAGCCAACGCCGTCGCCTTCAGCTTTGAAATGTCCTTCCCCAAAAACAATCGCCAAGGCGTTAGTTACGAGCCTTGGCACTGGCGGTTTGTGGGCGACAAGCAAAGCCTCGAAACTTTCTACAAAGCTCATTCCATGAAAAAGTAGAAGAAAGAAGGAAGAAGGAAGATTTTCCACATCTCCGGCTTTGCCACTCTCCCACTCTCCCACTCTCCCATTCTCCCACTCTCCCATTCCCCCACTCCTCCACTCCCCCTCACTCCGTTGAGCCAAACTCGTGATTGCAATCTATCCAGGCAGCTTTGACCCCATTACCTTCGGTCACGCAGACATTATTGAGCGGGGATCTAAACTGTTCGATCGGGTAATTGTTACGGTAGTCAGAAACCCCAGCAAAACCCCTCTCTTCACCGTAGAGGAACGGATCGAGCAGATCCTGCGCTCTACCGAACACTTGCCAAATGTAGAAGTAGACAGTTTTGAGGGTTTGACAGTAAACTATGCTAAGATTCGACAAGCCAAAGTGCTGCTGCGGGGGCTCCGGGTATTAACAGATTTTGAAATGGAACTCCAGATGGCCCACACCAATAAAACCCTTCTGGGTGAAATTGAAACAGTTTTTTTGGCAACTTCTAACGAGTACAGCTTTTTAAGTAGTAGTGTAGTTAAAGAAATAGCCAAGTTTGGTGGCTCCGTAGATCATCTTGTTCCGAAACACGTCGCCCTAGATATTTACAAATGTTACGCCAGCAGGAACCAACTCGCATCGAACCCGACAGTACCGGACGCGGCACTGAGAACGAATCGCCTCAGAACACATCCGCCTTCGGAGACCCCACCCGAACCGCAGGAGTAGACATCCAGCGGGAATTGAACCGGCTTGAGGAAATTGTTCTCGACAGTCCACGAATTCCCATGACCAGACGCACTCTGGTGGATGAAGAACAGTTGCTCGATCAGTTAGACTTGGTGAGGCTAAATTTGCCGATCGCCTTTCAGGAAGCCGAGACGATCATCCGGCACAAAGACGACTTGCTTCAAGAGGCGGAACTTTACGCTCAGGAAGTGATAGAAGCAGCAGAACAGAGAGCAGCAGAAATTTTAAACGATATGGGCCTGCTCCAGCAGGCGAAGATAGAGGCCGATCAGTTGCGCCAGCAAGTTTTGCTCGACTGCGAGGCAATTCAGCAGGCCACGCTGGCGGAAGTCGAACAAATTCGCTACCAGGCTCAAGAGGAATTGGAAGAGATGAGAGTCAGGGCGATGGCTGAATGCGAGGAAATTCAAAACGGAGCCGATGATTATGCCGACCAAGTGCTCGATAATATCGAGCACAAGTTGAGCGATATGCTGCGCGTGATCCGCAACGGGCGCGATCAGTTGGATAGTGTTTCTACGTCGCACATCCATCACAACAACGGTTAGCCAACAGTGAACTCATTGCTGGAAAATTTCTAAAAGTCTACCTAATTGAGGTAGATTTTTTTTTCGCATTTTATCTAGCTAGCATTTGGGAATATTACCTGGTAAGTGGAGTTAATTCGGCGGGATGGTTTCTCCGCTCTTTTTTTAAAATATCTTCTCAAAGATACGCAATTTTGTTCGTATTGTCCATCCTCGCATTTTCTAAGAGTATCGCACTTTCCTGTAGATAGAGTATCTGGGTTAATCACAATATTGTCTGCTTATTCATTACCTTTATATCTCCTGGATTAGACGGTAGTGAAATAGGTTTTGTTAGCGTTTTATAAGTTTATTAGCCTCGTATCTCCGCTGCTGAAACTCGGCTTTTTAGTGAGAGGTCATTTGTACGGTTGTTGGGCGATTATTTACCTGTTGTAGAAAGTTTTGCCCAAAAATTACAGCCAGTACATTCTGGCAATTTAATCAAATTTTGTGTTTCAGCGGATGTCTTCATAAAACTGCTTGAGATACCTTGGGGAAACGCCAAAACCCCATAAAAAACCAATCGAAAGATAGATCGCAATTGCTTTAAATTCGCCCCAATTTGCAACTCGCCGATCGCTACTTTCCACTACCCGATTGACTAACTTAAGTCTCCCCCGTCGCACTAACTTCAAACACAAATCCGCTTCCTCCATAATTGGCAGCGCAGCATCGAAACCCTCGCATTCCCAAAAATCGCTACGGCGACAAAAAATAACTTGATCGCCAAACAGCAGGCGCAATCCTTGGAAAAATAAATGAGGTCGAAATAACAGCGGCGCGTAATAAGTTTTCAGGTAATTGTGGAGGGAAAAACCCCATCTTGTTTGCTGCGAACCAGCCATCAGGGAGATAAACCCGCCGCCGGAAATTTCCGCATCGGACAAAGTTTTCTGGATGACTGCTACAATGTCGTCGGGAACTAAAGTATCGGCGTGGAGAAAGCACAGAATTTCACCGGTGGCGACTTGAGCACCTAAATTCATTTGCAGGGATCGTCCGGCTATACTGCTAGAAATAACGCGGGTGGCGGCGGAAAGTGCGATCGCCACTGTTTCGTCTTGACTGCCGCCGTCTACCACCAACACTTCCCAAGCGGGAGGATTAAGGATGCTGAGTTGGCGGAGGGTGCGTTGCAGACAAGTCGCTTCGTTGAGGGCTGGGATGATAATAGAAACGCGATCCATCTGGTTGAAATTTATGCCAGAGCTATTATAATAAAAAACTGTGGCGATTCACAACTAACGATAAAATAGAACTTACGCGCGCGGATTCAGGAACCTGGTGTCTGCCTGCGAATTTGTCACGAAACCTCTGTTTTTTTACAAAAATTAGGTGTATAGGCGTCCTATAAAATCCCGCAAATGTGCAATCGCCATATATATTTTCCACTAATCAGGACTGAGAAAATCGTGCAGAAAACAGAAGTAAAAAATGATTTAGAATTTTATGATGAAAATGCCGATAATTGGTGGGACGAAAATGCTAAAATTTATGCTTTATACCACCTAAACAAACCCAGATTTGAGTTCTTCGACAGACACGCGACTAACTGGCAAGGGCTGAAAACCTTAGATGTCGGGTGCGGCGGCGGCTTTTCTTGCGAGTTTATGGCCGAGAGAGGCGCTATTGTTTCTGGAATAGATCGATCGGACAAATGTATTGTAGCCGCTCAAAATCACGCAGTTACCAGCGGTTTTGAGATTGACTACAGGCAAGGCTTTGCCGAAAATATGCCCTACGACGACAATACCTTTGATGTTGTAATCTGCGTGGATGTTTTGGAGCACGTGGCGGATTACAAAAAAGTTGTGTCTGAGGTGCACAGGATTCTCAAGCCTGGGGGACTGTTCTTTTTTGATACAATCAACCGAACTTTTTCCTCGCAAATTGTGATGATAGGACTGATGGAAAATATTTTGCAGGAAATTAGGCGGGGCGTTCACGATTGGGAAAAATTTATTACCCCGGAGGAACTATCTGTGGTAATGCAGGATATTGGTTTTGGCAATATTCAAATTAAAGGTTTTGATATGTTTGGCGAAATTGGCGCTATGTTAGCCACAATGCACGGGTTTTGGGAAGATTTTACACGCGGCAAGCAGGTGTTTCCTTCGGCGGGTATTTTAAAACAAGTATCTCAAACTCTAACATCTAATCTAGCTAACTATATGGATTACAAAAAATCAGGGTTGTTTAAAATCCAAATTAATGAGGATAAGTCGATTATGTATGTTGGCGTTGGGGCGAAGAAGTAGTGTGTTGACTGTTGACTGTTGACTGTTGGCTGTTGACTGTTGGCGGTGGGCTGTTTGTTAACTGTTGACTGATGTAGAACTTACGGATAAATACTAAAGAAACCGGGTTTTTCATCAGTGTCAAAGGCCGGGATGCAATATTTTCGTCCATCAAACCCGGTTTCTGCGTAAGTCCTATGATGACTGATGAGTGTTTTAAAGTTAAATGATAATAATTAGCAAGTATTTTGGCGTGAACCGAATCGCCAATCGCAGTTTGTTTGACCCAAATGACCGCCCTGTCTCAATTTGCGGGTGCAAATGCTGCTTTTCAACCCAGATACACGGCCGACTGCAACAAAACTTAATGTTCAACTGTTGACAATTTATCTAGATTGCATGTAGCTTATTGAATATTAATTGCAATAACTGCCGGAAGTTAACAGTACCTGGAGGTCAATCACCGTGACAGCAGCAATAGTTTCCGCGTCAGCCTCGCCAATCAGCGACGGACAACCAGCCGACAGCCAAAAACTGATGAGTTTGGGTAAAAATTCCGAAATACCTGACCTCGATAAGTTTAAAGATGTAACCATCGCCGTCTTAGAAGGAGTGGGAACTCTCACGGTGTGCGATCAAACAGTCACTTTAACACCGGGAGTATTTGTGTTTGTACCCGCCGGCATTCCGCGCAGTCTAAAAGTACAAACGACGCTGAATTTGTTACTAATTGACTGCGAACCAGACCCCGATCTGAGTGAGTCAGCTTGGTTAATGAATTTTCAACTTTAAGTAGATGAAAAAACAGTGTCCTTGCTGCCTTGACTCCCTAATTTCTCAGGTTCGCCACAACCGTGTCTACTGTTTTTGTCTGAATTGCAGGCAGGAAATGCCAAATCCTGACTCAAAAAAAATAATTCTCAAGCACTATCAAATTTCACCTTCGGAGTAACAATGTCGAAATCAATTGGTCTTTTCTACGGAACTACAACTGGGAAAACTGAGTCTGTAGCTGAAATGATTCGAGATGAATTTGGTGGCGATATCGTGACCTTGCACGATATCGGCAGCGTTGAAAATGATGATTTTGCGGAATACGAATGTCTGATTATCGCTTGTCCGACTTGGAATATCGGCGAACTGCAAAGCGACTGGGAATGTTTTTTGCCTGAACTTGATGATATTGATTTTAGTGGCAAAAAAGTAGCTTACGTGGGAACTGGCGACCAAGAAGGCTACCCTGATAATTTTATGGATGCAATGGGGATTTTGGCTGAAAAGATTGCTGAACAGGGCGGTGAAACAGTTGGTTATTGGCCGATAGATGGCTATGATTTTAATGAGTCTAAAGCTGTAGTTGATGGCAAGTTTTTGGGTCTTGCTATTGATGAAGACAACCAATCCGATCTGACGGAATCGCGCATCAAATCTTGGGTATCTCAACTCAAGAGAGAATTTAGCTTGTAGACTTCAGGGTAGGGCGGGTTTGGCAATTAGATGATGTGCGACAATCAAAATTACGCACTCAACCCGCCCCGAAAATCTAGCAAATACAGCGGTTCTCAAAAAAGTGAGGTATGCCCTATGTCATATGCCCTATAGTACCTCATCTTTCTGAGAAAGGCTATAAATTATAATTGTGAATAACTCGATATTCAACTTAAAATAAATGAAGTTTAGTTCTGAAGACGTGCTTTGGTTAAGTGTAAGTCCGAGTTTGCAATTCTTCGATCGATCGCTGCTTTTCTACTTAAATGATTCTGTACCCGTGCAGATATGGGAATACCAACAAACTGAAGACGAAGCTTGCTCTTTAGATATGGCTGTTGAACTTTTGCACGATTTTTTAACATTTCGCGATCGCCCAATTCATCTCCTGGGCCACAGTACCAGCGGATTAGTTGGTTTAATGTATGCGCGCCGCTATCCTCACAAAGTACGTTCTTTGGGACTTTTATCTGTGGGTTTGCCATCTCCTATTAATTGGCAAGCACATTACTATACGTATCTTTCAGCTTTTCCCCGGAGCCGCAAACAAGTTTTGAATCAAATAGTAGGCGATATGCTGGGATGCAAAAATCAAATTATCCATCAAAAATTCATATCATATTTTGAGGATGACTTAGCCTGTTCTCCTTGTCCTAACTCATTATTTAGGATTAGTAATTCCCACAATGAAGGTGTAGAAGTACCTTTGTTAATATGCAGCAGCAAAACTGATTTTCTGGTATCTCCTGTTGTCATGCGTCGCTGGTCTAAATTTCTTAAAAAAGGCGATATGCTTTGGGAATGTCAAGACGGTAGACATTTCTTTCACCACTTCTATCCAGAACAAGTGGGCGAAAAAATACTCAACTTTTGGCTATATGTACACAGCCACCAACCAATTTTAAATTTTAAGTTTTAGGTAAGCTTGCTATTCGTTGTTTAATTTATCGAAACTTAATGTGGCAAATACTAGATTAATTTCCGTAATTCATGGCAATTTTTGCATACAGGCTTCGACTTTTTTTGGCGCAGTTGTCCCAGTCCATGCTGCCAATTTTATTTGCTACGATTTTGAGGTATGGACTTTGAGTTATCCTCAGTCTGTTTTTGATATTTTAGAAGAATTGTAAAAAATATTGAAAATATATTCAGATGTTTGAGTAAATGGTAGGCTAATTTTATTAGATTTGTCAATTAGTTTTTGTGAATAAACTGCAGAGACGGTCTTAACGCAGAGGAAGGTAAGGGTAGATTAAACAGCAATTATTAACAACGATTATAAAATATTTTAACATCTTGTTAACAAACTCAGCCTTAGACTGGGCTGAAGGATACTGAGTATCGATCGAATTTTAAGGACTCGCCCGAACTCCTAAAATAGCGATTGAGCAAGCATATATACTTAAATGTTAGGGCGGACAGAGTGGCATCGCCCCTACCAATTCACAATTTATCAAGAATTATGCCAGCAAGTTTTTTGCCAAAATCGATCGCACAACTCACAGAATCTACCTCAATTGCCTTAGCCCAAAGCATTCAGCGAGAGGCCATTACAACTCCCCTATCTTCTGAGCCAATTGCCACAACCTACGTGCGCCAAGGCAGGGGCAACACACCGATTTTGCTAATTCACGGCTTCGACAGTTCCTTGTTTGAATTCCGCCGCCTGTTGCCGCTGCTAGCTGCTGAAAATGAAACTTGGGCGGTTGATTTGTTGGGTTTTGGCTTTACAGAAAGAGCGGCTGGTTTGGCATTCAGCGCGAGGGCAATTGAAAGTCATCTTTACTATTTTTGGAAAACGCTAATTTCGCAGCCTGTAATCTTAGTCGGTGCTTCAATGGGAGGTGCAGCAGCCATTGATTTCACTCTCAATTATCCCGAAGCTGTGAAACAATTAGTGTTAATAGATAGCGCAGGTTTTGCCATCAGTTCTAATAAGGGAAAGTTTTTAATTCCTCCTTTAGGGTATCTGGCAACTTCATTTTTACGCAATCCCAAAATTCGCCAGCGAATTAGCGTCAATGCTTATTTCGATAAAAATTTGGCTTCTCAAGACGCTCAAACTTGTGCTGCTTTGCACTTGGAAATGCCCAACTGGAATCAAGCTTTAATTGCGTTTACCAAAAGCGGCGGTTACGGAGGTTTTGGGGAAAAATTATCGCAAATTCAGCAGCAGACTCTGATTTTGTGGGGAAAACAAGACCGGATTTTGGGGACGGGGGATGCGGAAAAGTTTGCAAGGGCGATCGCAAATTCTCAACTAATCTGGATACCCGACTGCGGGCACGTTCCCCACTTAGAAAAGCCACAGACTACCGCGCAGCATATTTTAGAATTCATCACCCAAAGCGGACTCACGCAAAAAAATTAAACATAAGGTGCGCTGCAGCGCACCTTACATATATGTTTTCCCTGGAACATTTGGTATAGTTTGAGGTCAAATAGACAGGTTTCAAACTTTCGGCAAATACTTTTGTACGATCGTCCATCCTGTGAGCAACACAGTCACAAATCCCCCACACAAGGCCAAATTAGTGCCGATATGGAGGGGACGCGCCCAAGGATGTTTAGGACCAATTTGCAGCCCGCTTCCCACAGAAACCAACACCAAAGCCACAACAGCTAACCCCGCCGGTAAATGAGCCGAGTGACCCAAATTGCCGTAGTATCCTAGCGTACCGACTACACCAATTCCCAGCAGTAAAATTACCAAAGTCGCCATCCCCGCACCAGTGGCTAAATGAAAGGGACGCAGCCATTTTGGGCGGGGTTGTTTGGTACTCCTAGCGGCAAACATCCACGTTCCAGTAACGGCCAGCAACAGGTAAGCCAACAGGGCAACACCCATTGACCAAGCCGCTATTTTCCACAACCACAAGAAAGAAGGCAGATTCATCGGTTGCATCCCTAATTAGGATTTTCCACAAAAGGTTTCTTTCCGATTTTACCTGGACTTGAAAGCAAAAATGAATTATTTTGAGAGAAACTGCGATCGGACTATCCACAGATGGCATCAGTCTTGCCTGGAAGCCAAACGCACTTTCTCTGATACTCAGCTTAATTTACGCTAGAGATTTGTCGCTGCCATTTTTAGGAGCCACCTTCCCATTTTAGATTGGTGGTTTTGCTGTCCATGAAAGGCATTTTATAAAACCCTAATTTTTGTTCTAAGATTAATCGGAAAAAAGGCAAACCTTCAATCAAATATCTTTTCCACAACCTTCTCGGTTCACTTAACAGTCGGTACGCCCATTCTATGCCGACTTCGCTCATCCATTTGGGAGCTCTGGCTTTGCAACCAGCTTCAAAATCAATGGTTGCACCTACGGCTAAGAAAATTTTGACGTGTGTTAATTTGCTCCTGTATTTAACCAGCCACTTCTCTTGCTTGGGTGCTCCCACTCCTATAGCCAGAACTGTCGCTCCTGATTTATTGATCGCGTCAATTATTGTTTCACATTCTTCCTCATTTTTTTCAAAGCCAAAAGAAGGAGAAAGTGCTTCAACCACTATTTCTCTACCAATTTTTTGGTTAATTTTTTCCTGGGCTTGCCTAGCAATACCTTCAGCAGCTCCTAGCAAAAATATTTTAATCTTCTCGTTATCTTTGTGATACATATAAAATGCAGGGAACAAATCAGAACCAGAAATTTTTTCTTTGAGAGGAGTACCCAAAAACTTGGAGGCATACATCAATATTTGACTGTCGCAGACTCTATAAGTAGATGTATTGTAAGCTTCATAGAAGTCGCGGTCATACTGCAACTTAATCAAGTGATCTACATTGGGTGTAAATACGACACCACCTTCGCAGTCGAGTTTTTCAAACAACTCTGTGATTGACAAGTTATCTATCGAGACATTCAATAAATTAACGGTTTTCATTTATGATTCCCTTCCCACTTTATATTAAACTACAACTCAAACTACTATTATAACCCACCATTCAGTTTCGTGTTTTAACTACCTAGGTGCTTCGGTGAACATACTTTTCTCAGTATATCCTCCTAAACCCTGCGTGTCTAGTGAGGATTTTTAAAGATTATGTAAAGAATCATCTCGTTTTAGAAAAAGTGTATAAAGCCCACTTTTAAGTTTATAACTCGCAACACAGTTTCAAGAAAAAAGCCATCCAGTGCTAATACTTGTTGAAGCATTGCCAATGATATCAAATTCGGTTGGATCGCAATTATTCATCTTTCTGTTCTCTTCCTCTGTATTCTCTGCGTCAAGATCGGTTTAATCATTCCAATGCAACCGGATTTGATATGAATGTAAAAAAGAGTTTATGAGGTTAAAATTTTAACCTAGTGACAAATATCTGGCAGCTTCAGAACTGCATTTCATCCAAAAGTGGTAGATTTTTTAGTTTTTGTCTCCAGGGAAGGCAAGATAGTGTCAAGCTTGAAGTGAAGGAGCGATCGCCTTCATGAAAATCATCCTGATTTTTGGTGAACCAGCGCCTGTCTTCTTGGTGGCGAACCGGTTTTCTTGGCCTTAAGACTTTCTGGAGCTTTTAAGACCAGACCCGCTATTCCTCCAGCAATCATCGCAAAAATCGGGTTAGTCATAGCGTTCAAAACACAGTCAAACATGTACATAGTTAAGGCTACTCCCAGGGCTGCAGCGGGTGCTACCTTGGGATTAGACCAGGTTCTGGCGGGATATTTAAACACGCAAAAGACAATAACAGGAAGTAATAATGAAGAAAATAAACTAACTAAACCGAGTGCACCGTTGACACCAAAGGCAATAATCCATAAGCTGTCGGTGACCGAGATATCATTACCGTACTCGTCGTACACGCGGTTTCCGCCGGAATCTCCCCAGCCAAACATAAATCTTTGCCGCGCCTTTTCCCCCAATATCTCTTCATTGTCAAATCTAAACTTCAAAGAGGCGGCTCGTTCTTCGCCAAATACTGGAGTGATGAAATTAATCACGTCTTTGCTCGAAAATTGACCCGATGCAGCTACGTACAGATAAAACACTATATATCCAATTATCAAGAGCAAGGGCAAAGAGGTGCGAAACCACTTGGCAGAGAATAATACGAGCAACGCCATTGCAAATAAACTGTAGGCGCCCGTAGAACGGCACAGGAAAAAAGCGATAGTTAATATAATTGCTAAAGTTTTGATGTTACGGCCCATAAACTTTTTGAGCGTCCCAGTTTGCCAGAGCCAAAGAGCAATTAAGGCGGCTGTCATCATCCACAGGCCCACCATCAAACCGTGCTGCATAAATACTACCGGTCTCCACCCCCCCATACGCCTTGCTTGACCCCAGTCCTCAAAGGCATTGACCCCGTAAATCATTTGGTGCAGAATTGGGCCCCTAACCCCTTCAATTAAAGTAAAAGGAATGTAGGCCAACCCACCGGCAAAAATCCCGATCGCCAATTGTCGCAGCCCATCTAAATTACCCACATACAAGCGTCCTAAAAAATAAGGCAGACCCCAAGTAACGATTTGCTTGATAGTCGGAGAAAGCGGGCTGCCGCCATTACTAACTTGTGAAATAATTGGACACAAACACAAAATTACCATTGGCACGTCCAGCCAACCGGGCTTAAAAGATGTGAGGCGCGCAGGATCGTAGATAAGAGTCCCCAGCAAAATGCCGTAGCAAGCTGCGGAAATTTTTGTATACGGTGGCAGTAGGGGGATAGGATAAGAAGCTTGCGGCAAAAACAGCCAGGCTGCAACAAAACTTATAATTACCGCCCGCTGAGCCGGAAACCTCACAAACAGGTAAAAAACGACTGGAATAAAGCCGAACATAGCAAGTGGGATTAATGCAGCCATAGGTCTTTTTTGGCAGTAAAATTATAGAAAGACAACTCAATTGCCCAAGAAAAATTCTCGCTTAAACGATCGCCCAACCCCAATCTTTTAAATCAACCTCAATTTTACGTCTTGTTCGTTAATTGTGCCTGACGTTCCAAAGCGGTGTATAGTGCCGCCTCGAAGAGATTAGTTGCATCCTCCCCAGTATCATTTATCACCTTTTCCCAAGCAGTCTCGGACATTGCGCGCCCTTCGGCATCAGGCAAGTGACAAATCTGCTCGATCGCTTTTCCCATATCCTCTGGGTGTTCTGGCTTGACAAGTCTGCCACCCCCGCCAGCAAGCAAGTAGTTCCGCAGCCGCACCAGCATGAGTGGCGATGACTGGAGTGCCACAAGCCATAGCTTCTAAAATTGGCAAGCCGAAGCCTTCGGATCTGCTGGAAAACGGCCAAGCATAGCATTTGCTGTAAAATTCTTTTAGTTGGTCTTGAGTAGGTGCTTTATTATACTCCGTGCCATCAGGCCGCAAATTGGGAGGAGGAGTATGGCCGGAACCAAAGGCAACTAAAGGAAGATTGGGAAATTTTTTAGCAGCTATAGAGAAAGCTTTCAGGGCACTATCGCAGCCTTTCCAGGGAGTTGTAGTATAGTACATCCCGACTGTGGGAACTAATTGCTTGCCTCGCGGCTGCTTCGCTCGGGACTGGGGGTCGTAAAACTGTTTGGTGTCCACCGTAGGAGGGACAAGAGATACAGACAAATTGCCGTATTCATTGCTAGCGATGTCGGCCAGCCACTGGGCCACAGCGATTTTGTGCCTCGGCAGCCGCCAAGTTGCCTCTACTCGACCTTTTGGTACGTAGTCAAAAGCCTCATAATCTTGGAGAAAATATACTTTCGTTCCTTGGCTGGGAGAGAGTTTTGCCACCCACTCGGCATTTTCCCACCAAGTAGCCATGACAATATGGGCATTAGGTACATCAAGGTCAGTAATTGGACGGTTGGTTTCGATAACTCGACTTTTGAGATCCACTTTATCAAAGTGAGACTTTTGTGTCTTGGGAGCGGACTCCCAACCCCAACCCCTCAGCAGCGATCGCAATTGTTGGAGAAAAGTCGGTTGCAGCGGGGGCATAGAGACGATAAATATTTTGTGTCCTCGCTTTTGGAGAAGTTCTGTGTAGATAGATAACACCCTCATACCCCCTGTAAGACTCAGGGTAGGCAGGACAAAAGTAATTTTCATATAGATACGGAAGATTGATACTGGTTAAAACTCCTCCTTTCCATAACTGCAAGTTGGCACTTACCAGCCTCTGTTTGGGTTGGGTGCGCGGTGGGGATCTCTGCTGGAGGCGATCGTAACTCGATAGTCGAGCCGATCTTACTTTGTCGTCAGGGACTTTCCCCAATTACAAATCGGCAGATGTTTGACGACTACACAAGTTTAACCTGTAACGGAGGCAGCCTTAAAACCTCCGTTGCTCTCTGGTTCAGAGTTTGGCAGATCAATTTATAACCAGTATTCCCTCGTCGCTGCGGTTAGAATTCGTCTCTAGACTGCTGGGTAGAAAATAGGACAGGGGCGATTTTATTTGTGGCAGAACCACCCCACCAAACTATATTGAGTTTCTCCCCAGAATCCGGCGCCGAAAACGCCCGTAGCGCCGAATTTCAAATGGCGGCGCGGCACTTAGCATCCAACCGCCAATTTTTCGTAGGGAGAAAAGGAATCTACGTTAACGTCGCGGTCTTTAGATTTGTCTACAGCAACTTTCAATGCCGCTTCAAAATGATCCGTGGCATCTTCCCAAGTATAATTGTTCACCTTGGCATAGGCGGCTTCCGACATGGCTTGCCACTTGGAATTTGGCATCTGACAGATACGCTCTATGGCTTTTGCCATTTCTTCGGGATCTTCTGGTCTTACAAGTATGCCAGTACCGCCGCTCAAAATTTCAGGAGCAGCGCCTGCTGGGGTACTGATGACGGGAGTGCGGCACGCCATCGCTTCGATAATGGGCAAGCCGAAGCCTTCTGAGCGGCTCGCCAGCAGCCAAGCATCGCATTTGCTGTAATAGTCTTTGATTTTGTCTTGGTCGGGTTGAATTACATACTCGGCATTGGCCGGTAAGGGCAATTCCGAGGATGGGGCCCCTGTACCGAAGGCAACCAGACGCAGGTTGGGGATCTTTTCTGCAGCTAGGGAAAAAGCTTTGAGGGCGATGTCGGTTCCTTTCCAGTAGATTGTAGAGTACATTAGGCCAACTGTAGGAACCGATTGTTTGTTGCGAGGACAGGCGTAAAATTGCTTGGTGTCCACGGTAGGAGGAGCTAAGGAAACTTCGCGATCGCCATATTTAGTCCGAGCTAGATCAACTAACCACTTAGAGATCGTAATTTTGTGCATCGGCAGCATCCAAGTTGCTTCTACTCTACCTTGAGGTAGATAGTCAAAAATTTCGTGGTGCTGGATAAAATAAGCTTTTGCTCCTTTTCTAGGAGAGAGTTTGGCTACCCACTCGGCGGTTTCCCACCAGGTGGCAACTACTACGTCAGCGTCAGGTACATCTTTGTCTTCTACCGGGCGGTAGCGATCGGTAATTTTGTGTTCTACACCTAAGTTATCGAAAAATGAGGGTTCGTTTTCAGGTGTGGAAATCCAACCGCGCCCTCGCAGCAGCGACTTGACTTGCTGGCGCATACTCGGTTGCGGGTGGGGTAAAGAGATGACGAACACGGAGTGTCCTCGCTTTCTCAAACGTTCTGCGAAAATAGATACTACTCGTATTCCACCAGCCAGAGACACAGTAGGAAGCACAAAGGTGATTTTCATTTTTAAGTCCCGCTGACGACTTTAACTCGCTTTCGGCGCTGCTACCAGCGCTGATATTAGAGCCCAAAAGGAAAGAGGGGCGGGTGAATATTAATTACCGCTTTCCTGGTGTGTACATAGAATGCAACCGATCAACTGTTTGCAACACCCCAATATGTATCTGCCAAAAGTTCACTGTCATTGCATTGATAATAAGGATTGATGTGCTCGCGAAACAGTTCCCAGAGGGATAATTTTCAGGTCATGGAAAGTTACTCCTAAAGATAGATACCTCATCTAATATGAGCTTTCTTCGCGACAAACACCAAGCTCGACAACACCCTCTGTTCAAGATAACATCATTTGCTATCCAACAGACAGGGATGTACGGGAAACCGAATATTAGCCAACTTTTAAGGTGGGAGATAAAGGTAGCATTAGCAACAATATTCAGTAGATTGAAATCGCCTTTGGCAAAATTTTATACAGATTCCAAAGGGGAATTCTTACCTTGAGAATGTTAATTGCCCCATGGAACTAACAGATATAAATACCAATCAGTAGCTGTGATTTTTGGGTAACTGTGCTGTCGGTATTGCTTGATACAAGCTCCGATTTTGTCAAAATTCAGAGATGGTGGTTTTCTCAGATACGTACAGGGGCGCGATCGCGCGAATGACCGTTGTGGACGTGCGAATGAGGGGAGAAACCCTGTTTTTCAAGAGATATCCCTCGCCCTCAGTTGTCGTATGTTCCTGAAAAAAGATGGTTGAGGCGTCCACTGTTTGAAAAAATAGGTTTCCCAATCGTGCTACAGAACATAGAGTTTCACAGATATAAATTTAATTAGGTGCCTGAGTTTTAAATGTGTTAATAAAAGGCGATCGCATGAAAAAGTTGCCAAAAGAGACTGCCACTGCGGAGCCGGGTATATGTAGCATCCCTGCCCAAGTCGTGTATAAGTAATTACCGTAAAAAAAATCAGTAGCAAATTATCACATGACCCTATCAAGATCAAAAGAACACTCAAGGTTAATCGGCCTATATTGTGTACACCTTAACTCCTAAGCACTAGCAGCGGCTTCGTGGTATGTATCAAACGATTTCGCGTACAAAAAATTTCATGTTATGAAATCATCATTTTTCCTGACTTTGCAATTCTGGATGACCATCGGTTTGCTCTTGGGGGCCCGGCCGCCGATGCTTGCAGCGATATGTTGGTCAGTTTTCATGCCGCTAAAATTATGCGATCGCAAGCAAAACCAAAGCTATAATTAACAGCAGAGGCCTTAACGGAAAGCATCTGCCGGTGGGAAGATATGAACGTTCGATTATTGCACAGCATCAGTCAATAACCCAGTACAATCAGCATCAATGCCAGCAAACACTTGTCGCTGCTAGTTGGCATTAACCGCAGCTACAGCCACATATACCTTGCAAAAGCTTACAATTTATCAGGGTGCATTATCGCCTGCTGCAGTAGCACGCCGCCCGGATGATGGGGGGAGAGATTAATCTGGAGAGTGAGTTGGGCAAAAGGTCAGTTTTTACTGTATAATTGCCAGGAATAGTCGCTGAAAAAGCAGCTAGTTAAAGAGGATTTGCCAACCAATACTTGCCAGGGCAAAATCTGCGATCGCGTGGCTGATATAACTAGGCCAAAGTGAACGATAAGTTAGATAAGACTTAGACCAAATTATCCCGGCAGTGAAGACAGCTAAGGAACCTAAAATCACAGCCTGCCAGTCGCTGTAAGCTGCTATTACAAAAATGTGGTGGATCGTGAAAAATAGCGAACTCAGAAATATTGCTTTTGTTCCCGGTATGAGAATCTGGCACTTGTTGCAGACAAACCACCGCCAAGTAAATTCTTCAATCAGTGAGTTAACTACCACAAAATATGCTTCTACAATCAAGTAAATAGTAGGGCTGCTAATACCTAATTGGTGCGATTTTTCTTTGGCAACTACAGGCTCGATCCAGTGCTGACCAAAAAGGCTATAGATACCCAGAATTACCGCAAACATGAATATTCCCCAAATAGCTCCAGCCAGCAATTCTTGGCGCTTGGGCAGGGATAAAAGCAGCTTTTCGCGATCGACAAAAACAGACCATGCGATCGGAAAAACCAGTAACCAAACTTGACAAAAGACTGACAGTGTTTGTCCCCAGCTTCCAGGGGCAATATACAAGGCTGCTATGATACCAATACTAGCCGCAGGAACAAGCAGTGTTAGAGCCAATAGTGCTGTTTGGCGATCGCCCATATCTAACATTTTTTACGCTTATTTTTAAAATTGGATTGATATCAAAGGTAAAAGCGGGGCCACTGCGGACAGGCGATACCACTTTCAAAAAACAATATAACTGTAGACCAGTAATCCCAACCTTTATGCAGTAATTCATTCCCCATTTTAAAATCTAAAATGGTATGAGTTTTGTGTCGCTTATAAAAGTGGTGCTTATTTGTGGCGTCGAAAAATATGCAGTTGCACAAAATTGAAGACTCCGCCCTAAAGGAGTTTTTGTGGCAACAAAGTCTTTATTCCAGCACAATTTGATAATCTGTTGGCATTGGGGACTCCAAATACCATAATATGATTAAATCCCTAGTAGTTGTGTATTTTGGCTGAATGACGATCGCAATTGATTTTGGAACTAGCAACACCGTCGTCGCTCGCTGGAATCAAGTCCTCCAGCAGCCCGAAACTTTGAAATTACCGGGATTGTCGGCAATCTTGGCTCAAAACCCGCCCTTAATTCCCAGTTTGCTCTACGTTGAGGACGCTGTGGCAAATAAAGTAATACTCGGTCAGCAAGTCCGCGACAGAGGCCTTGATTTGAGTGGAGATTCTCGGTTTTTCCGCAATTTTAAGCGAGGAATTGGCACATCAGTTCAGGGTTTTGTGCCGGAACTTGACGGGCAACTTATTACTTTTGAACAAGTAGGTGAGTGGTATTTGAGCCAAATTGTGAACTCAATTCGCCAACTGCCTTTGCCGATCGATTCTTTGATTTTTACTGTGCCGGTAGATAGTTTTGAAGCTTACCGCCATTGGTTGGGCAAAGTGTCTCAATCTCTGCAAGTAGAACAGGTGCGGATGTTGGACGAACCTACGGCGGCTGCTTTGGGTTACGGTTTAGCCGATCGCGAAAATCTGTTAGTCATTGATTTCGGCGGCGGAACTCTAGACCTTTCTTTGGTGCGTTTGGACGCTTCCTCCGACAAAAAGCCCCTCGGTTTTATTCTCAAGTGGGGCGAAAAGCTATTAGCTGAATCTTCAGCGCAAAAAACAAAAGTTGCCCGGGTTTTGGCTAAAGCCGGACAAAATTTAGGCGGTTCTGATATTGATAATTGGCTGGTTGACTATTTTGTTAAAACAAAAGGGCTGGCAAAATCTCCGATTACAACGAGATTGGCAGAACGGTTAAAGATTCAGTTGTCTTTAGTGAATCAGGCAGTTGAGGTTTATTTTGATGACGAAAACTTTGAGAGTTACGAATTAGAATTAGACCGAACTCGTTTTGAATCTATCCTCGCTGAACATCAGTTTTTTGACAAACTCGACGAGTGCATGAATCAAGTATTGCAGCAAGCGCGGCGTCAAGGCTTAGAAATTGGGGATATCGATGCAGTTTTGCTAGTTGGCGGTACTGTACAAATTCCCGCTGTCGGGCGTTGGGTGGAGCAATATTTCGAGCCCGCAAAAATTCGCTGCGACAAACCCTTTGAGGCGATCGCCCAAGGTGCTCTGCAACTGAGTCAAGGGCTAGAAATAAAAGATTTTCTCTATCACAGTTACGGAATTCGCTACTGGAACCGCCGCGACAATTGCCACAGTTGGCACAGTTTAATCAAATCCGGCCAGTCTTATCCGATGAGCCAACCGGTAGAATTAGTCTTGGGGGCTTCTTTAGAAAATCAGCCAAGTATAGAATTAATTATCGGCGAATTGGGAGCGGAAACTGGTGGGACGGAGATATATTTTGACGGCGACAGACTAATTACTCGCCAACTCGCGGGCCAAACATCGGTACAGCCCTTAAATGATAAAGAAGGAGCCCGCAGCATCGCTCAATTGACGCCGCCTGGGTATCCGGGGAGCGATCGCATAAAAGTTTTGTTCCGCGTTGACGAACAGCGCTTTTTGCGAATTACCGTCGAAGATTTGTTGACCAATGAAACTTTGTTAGAGGATAAACCAGTGGTGCAGCTAAGTTAAGGAGAGACTTTACAGGTAAGGTGCGCTTCGGCGCAACCTACGGATTGCCTTCATAACAAATTGTTAATAGCAGATGAACTACAAACTACAATCTCCACTCTCTCCAGAACTAGAAAAGTATCGCGACAGAATCGAAGCTACCATTAAACCTTACATCGAAATCCAAACCCAGAATAATGATGACGTTAATTGGTGGCAGAGTAAATTTGGGGGATTACCTTATTTACCTAAAGGCTTTGAATATCCCAAAACTTGTGACGGTAAATATTTATTTTTGCTAGCGCAACTCAACTTTGATGAAATACCGCCTTTAGAGGGTTTTCCCGATCGGGGAATTTTGCAGTTTTATATAGCCGACGATGACCTATATGGTTTAGATTTCGGCAATTACGCCAATGTAGATAATCCCGCAATCGAACAAAAATTCAAAATAATCTATTTTCCTCAGCGAGACTTCCAAGTTGAAAACATTATTACCAATTATGATTTTTTGCCGGAACTAGAAAATTTTCCTGTTCATGGCTGTTGCAGCTTGCAATTTACTAAAAAATATGCGCCGCTTAGTACCGATGACTACCAATTTATTGAACTATTAGGAGAAGAAATTAACGAGTTATTTATGAACCCAGAAATTGAGGATGAGTACCGAGAAATATCGAATTCCTTTGGTCATAAAATAGGTGGTTATCCATATTTTACACAAGACGACGTAAGAAAATATAATAGTAACTCCGATCAAAAACAAAAGCCGGACATTCTTCTATTCCAAATGGATACCGATTGCTGCAATGAGACAGTAGAGATCATGTGGGGAGACAGTGGTGTAGGTAACTTTTTTATTGATGAATCAGCACTCAGAGAATTAGATTTTAGTAAAGTTTTATACAATTGGGATTGTGCTTAAAAGCATCAGTTAAGTAAGCACGCCTAAAAAAACATAATACCCAGAACCCCGACTTCTTTAAGAAGTAGGGGTTCTAACAGATTGAATAGTGTTTGACTATGCCCAATGCCCTAAACCTGAGATTTGTGTACCACCACGGGTGTTCCCACCGAGGCCCATTCAAATAGCCATTTAGCGTGATTGACAGCTACATTTGTGCAGCCGTGAGTAACGGGATTGCCAAACAAATTGTGCCAGTAAGCGCCGTGAATTGCCATGCCTCCGTCGTAATACATTGTATAGGGAACGTCGGGCACGTCGTAGTCCGGCCCAGTCATTCTAGTAACGCGGTGTTTGGTTTCAACGGCAAAGGTTCCGGTGCGGGTGGGAGTCGATGATTTGCCGCTGGAAATAATCACCGCGTAAACGGGTGTATTTCCTTCCCAAGCTATTAACCTTTGTCTTGACAAATCTATTTCAATCCAGCGTTCGCTGGATTGCTGCAACAGCATAATTTTATTGGCAATTATGTTGTGTTCTTCGCTGGCCAATGCGGTCATTGAACCGCCGCAGAGTGTAGCAAAAGTGAGGGCGCAGCCGGCACAGAAAGTTCCAGCGCGGCGGAAGTAAGTTGAGTTGATAATGCTGTTCATTTCTCACACCTCGTACTATTTTAGATTTTAGGTTTTAGATTTTAGATTGGCTTGTCCTATTTTAGATTTTAGATTTGAAATGTTGGATTGGGAAACTGGACTTAACAAGTTGTTAAGTTTTGGGTAAGATCTCGTGCAATTTGGGCGATCGCGCGCCAATCGCGATTTTCCACTAAGTGTTTAGGAAATAAGTCTCCGGCTAAACCAACGGCGATCGCCCCGGCGTCTATAAATACTTTCGCATTTTCCAGCGTCACCCCGCCAGTGGGAATTAAAGGAATGTTTCCCAGGGGGCCTTGCAGGCTTTTCAGGTAAGCCGCGCCTCCCAAAGCCGATATCGGAAACACTTTAACGCAGGTAGCGCCTGCTTGCCACGCGGTCACAATTTCCGTAGGAGAAAAAGCACCGGGGACGATCGGCACTCCGGCATTAACTGCTGTTTTAATCATACTTAAATCGGTATGCGGAGTAAACAGAAACTGAGCACCGCAGTCGATTGCTTGTTGCAACTGTTCTAAATTTAATAAAGTGCCGGTGCCAATACTAAAAGTAGGGAATTCAGACCGGAGTTGGGGAATTAATTCAGCGGCTTTGTGGGTATTCCAAGTAATTTCAATAAACTGGATTCCGCCTGCTGCTACCGCTGATGCCATCTGCCAAGCAACTTCCTTATCTGAGGAACGGATGACTGCGATCGCCCGGTGTTTTTTTAGTAGTGTCAACCAAGATTGATGATTCATCCTAACTGATTTTGCCCCCAGATAATTCAATACAGTTCATATCGGAAGACCGAGCGGTTGAAACCGCATCTATACAAGCAAAACCCACCTCCGTGGGTTTCCGAGGGGGCGGTTAAAATTGCGTTATTTTCTTTACACCACAGGCGAGTGGACTGCGTTTGACTCGCTAGCTAGAGTAAGTAAAGCCTCAGCATCGCTCGGTTGTGCCATCCATATTACCGCCATTTGCATAACCTCGCTCTACCCGTTGTAATGAGCAACAACTTTAGTCACTTTTCCGGTTGAACTGACTTCCATAAACTCACCTGTCTTCGTGCCTTTTTGGTTGATGTAGTAAAGGACAACACTGGAAACTCCCCACATCACATCAAGCAACTCAAAGTTGAGGTCAGGATAAACTTCCAGCCCCTTTTTGAAGTAGTTTCGTAGCGCTTCTTTGCCTGTCACTGTCCCAGATGGTTCGTTTAACAGTTGCGCTGCGACAGGCGATATCAGAATTACATCTTCTGCGTAATGGGACATGATTCGATCGAGGTTATGAGTATTCCAAGCTTCAACCCAATCAAGTGCAAGTTCACGCGCTCTATCTTCAGTGACGATCATGGTTTGCTACTCCAATGCTTTTTTTGGCTGCTTCCTGTGTTCCCACAAAAAAATCGGGGCGATTCCAGACAATCCCAGAATCACCCCAATTATCGATTTCAAATTTTAGATTAAATCTAAAATCCCAAATCTAAATTGTAAAATCGATTAGGCGATCGTCGCCATTTTCACATCGCTATTAGCTAACAAATTTTGCAATTCATCCGCATCCACCGTTTCCTTTTCAACTAGCATATCTGCCAAAGCATTAAGGACGTGGCGGTTGCCGACGAGTACATCTTTAGCGCGGCGGTAAGCTTGCTCTACCAACAAACGCACTTCATCGTCGATCGTGGCTGCGGTTTCTTCAGAGAAATCGCGTTCAGCCATGATATCGCGACCCATGAACATATTGCCTTGTTGGCGACCGAGAGCTACAGGGCCTAGCCGATCGCTCATTCCGAAGCGAGTCACCATTTGGCGCGCTACTCTTGCCACTTGCTGCAAGTCGTTCGACGCACCGGTTGTTACTTCTTCTTCGCCGAAGACAATCTCTTCAGCAATGCGGCCGCCCAAAGCTACCGCCATTTGATTTTGCAAGTAAGACCGAGAATACAAGCCAGAATCCATCCGATCTTCGCTGGGTGTGAACCAAGTCAAACCGCCAGCGCGGCCGCGGGGGATAATGCTAATTTTCTGCACGGGGTCATAATCGGGCATCAGCGCGCCGACTAAAGCGTGACCGGCTTCGTGGTAAGCTACCAACGTTTTGCGCTTTTCGCTCATCACGCGGTCTTTCTTTTCCGGGCCTGCGAGCACGCGGTCGATCGCGTCGTTGACTTCATCCATCGAGACTTCTGTCAAGTTGCGGCGGGCGGCTAAAATTGCTGCTTCGTTGAGTAGGTTGGACAAATCCGCACCGGTGAAACCGGGTGTCCGGCGGGCGATTTTTTCCAAGTCCACGTCTTTTGACAAAGTTTTGCCGCGGGCGTGAACGTTGAGAATTTCTAGGCGGCCTCCGAAGTCGGGGCGATCGACTACAACTTGGCGATCGAAGCGACCCGGACGCAGCAGCGCCGCATCGAGTACATCGGGGCGGTTCGTGGCAGCAATCAGAATAATGCCTGTATTGCCCTCAAAGCCGTCCATTTCGGTCAGCAACTGGTTCAGGGTTTGTTCCCGTTCGTCGTTACCACCGCCCAAACCAGCGCCCCGCTGGCGGCCTACGGCGTCAATTTCATCGATAAATACGATGCAAGGAGCGTTAGATTTAGCTTGTTCAAACAAGTCGCGGACGCGGGAAGCACCGACACCCACGAACATTTCCACAAATTCTGAACCGGAAATCGAGAAGAAGGGAACGCCTGCTTCTCCAGCAACTGCTTTTGCGAGCAGGGTTTTGCCAGTTCCAGGAGGGCCGACCAGCAGCACGCCTTTGGGGATTTTTGCTCCGACTGCAGTGAAGCGGTCTGCATTTTTCAGGAAGTCCACGACTTCTGCGAGCTCTAGCTTGGCTTGTTCGATGCCCGCCACGTCGCCGAAAGTCACCTGAGTTTGCGGCTCCATTTGGACTCTAGCTTTGGATTTGCCGAAATTCATGGCTTGGTTGCCGGGCCCGTTTTGGGCGCGCCGCACCAGGAAAAACAGTCCGACCAAAAGCAGGATCGGGAAGAACAGGCTGCTGAGGGCTTTTACCCAGAAGCCTTCGTCGCTTTGGGGCAGAACTGAAATATCTACGTTATTTTTGGTCAGGATGTTGATCAGTTCGGGGTCGTTCGGCAGGTTAACGAGTACCTTGTTGCCGTCCTGGGCTGTGACCAGGGCTTTGCTGCGATCGGAACTGATATTTATTTTGTCTACTCTCTTGCCTTCGACTTCCTGAATGAATTGACTGTACTTCCAAACTTCGCGGCTTGGGGGCTGTTTGTCAAAAAAAGCCGTTGCTAAGGCAATGACTACAATAGCCAGCAGTGCGTACAGGCCAGCGTTTCTCCACCGTTTATTCACCGAGGTCGATCCTCCTAATTTTTAGTCCCTGTGATTTGGGAATTTTTATTTATGTTCATCAATCTTAACGTAATTGTAACTTGTTTTTGTGTGGTGAGGAATCCCGGCCATGCTGTGGCGGTCTGAGGTCGCGGGAACGGAACTGCCCTGGGCGGCGTCAGGAGATTCGGGTGTTGTCCTAATTTTTGGGTATCTTCTTACACTATAAGGCATAATTTGTCAAGATTATCAAAACTGGTGGCGATCGCGTTAATCCCTTTTTCGGTTAAATAGCTATGCAGAAACCGGGTTTGTTGACGGAAATACTGCACTTGAGTCTTTAAAAAAAGTGAAAAACCCGGTTTATTTGGTAGTTACGCGTAAGTTCTCTTAAACTGTTAGGTAAGGTAAAGTAGGACTGACCCAGAAACCAAGTGTGTTTACCACAAATCGTCATTTACCCCAATAGTCTGATCTCAAAAATCTGCTTTCTTTCGTAACTAAATTTAACTTCAGGGTTTTTTTAGAAAACGCATTCCCAGATTAATCACACAATGAATTAAGGAGAAAATTTTATCATGACTTCAGAAATCAATAAAATCATTCCCGCAGAAATTAAGTACGATCAATTTTATCAGGCTATTAAACAAATAGCCAAACAAGAAGATATCAAAACCATTTTAGAAATAGGGTCATCTTCCGGTGAGGGAAGTACAGAAGCATTTGTCACAGGAATTAGAGAAAATCCCCATCATCCTCAACTTTTTTGCATGGAAATATCCCAGGCAAGATTTACCGAATTACAAAAGAGATATGCTAAGGACGGTTTTGTAAAAGGTTATAATGTTTCCTCAGTAGGAAAAAATAATTTTGCTAGCGAAAAAGAAGTTATTGATTTTTATAATTCTTACACAACAGCACTGAATCAATACCCCCTAGAACGAGTCTTAGATTGGCTCAAACAAGACCTAAAATATCTCCAAGATTCTGGAGTATCTCAGACAGGAATTAAGCAAATCAAATCAGAAAATCAAATCATTTTTTTTGATGTTGTCTTAATAGATGGTTCTGAATTTACCGGGGAAGCTGAATTAGATGAAGTCTATGGGGCTAAATTTATATTGCTAGATGATATTAATACCTTTAAAAACCATAAAAATTACCATAAACTTCTCAAAGATCCTAATTATAAACTCTTATTGCATAATCTTCATCTGCGAAATGGTTATGCCATTTTCCAGCTAGAAAAATATGCGTTTAATGAAGAACAAACCGAACAACGGCTTGTACAAAGATTAGTTCGTCAAGGGATGACAGTTTTCGATATTGGGGCCAACATTGGTAACTATTCTATTTTGTTTAGTCATTTAGTCGGAAGTGAAGGAAAAGTATATTCATTTGAACCCACTTCTACTACTTTTAAAAAACTACAAGAGCGAATGCAGCAAGAAAAATATAGCAATATTTTTACGTTTCAAAATGCTGTATTTTCTGAGAATAAACAAATTGAATTTAATGAATTTCCCGAGGAATTTTCGGTTTGGAACAGCATCGGCAGACCGCAGATGGAGAATCCGGCCAATCCCCAGGAATATGTACCTCTTGTCAAAACTGAAACCGTTGACGCGATCGCGCTTGATTCATTTTGTCAACAACATAATATTGAGAAAATAGATTACTTAAAAATCGATGTAGAAGGCGCTGAAAGTGATGTCCTTCTAGGAGCAACAGGTCTTTTAAATAAAAAAGCCATCCAGTTTATACAATTTGAAATCTCTCAAAAAATGCTAGAGGGATTGAATCGGAGAGCACAAGACACCTTTGACTTATTAAAAAAATATGGCTATGAGTGCCACCGGATAGAGAAAGATGGGGCAATAGGGGCGCAAGTAGGAGGCTCAAACTCTTTCTATGAGAATTATATCGCGTTCATCCCAGCAGAAATCAAAAAGGAAGTCAGCCCAAGGGATTTATCGAAGCAGTTCACTTCTACAGCATCAGATCCGGGCGGGATCAGACCTATGAATAAGTCATTATCACACCTTTCTCTGAAAAATCAAAATGCGATTGAGTTTCTTTTTGAGAGCGGAAAGCCTATTAAGCTGGAGCTAGGGGCTTCAGAAAAAAGAATGGAAGGGTGGACGACAATTGATCTAGATCCTAGGAGCGATTTATGTCTTGATTTATCACAACCCCTTCCTTTCCCAGACAATTGTGTAGAGCAAATATATTCATCTCATTTATTAGAACACTTCTCTTACCCCTGCCCTATGGTTAACTTGCTCTCTGAATGCTATCGAGTCCTACAACCAGGAGGAGTATTCAAAGTAGCAGTCCCCAACGCGAGGATATATATAGAGGCTTATGGGAAGCCAGAAAGCTTTGACGCGCAAAAACATTGTCTTTATAAGCCAGCATTTCACTATCATTCAAAAATAGACTTCATTAACTATATTGCGTACATGGACGGTCATCACCGCTTTCTGTTCGATGAAGAAAACCTCCCCAAGATTATTGCTAATGCTGGATTTGAAGATGTCAGACTAAGATCCTTTGAACTAGGCTTAGATTTAGAAGCAAGGAAGCATGAGTCCATCTATGTAGAGGGTACAAAACCTCTGGCGGGTTCAAAGCTCCTGAGCGTTCACTTTTTCACTATTGTCCTTAACGGTGAACCGTTCATCCGTTATCATATTGATGTCTTGAAAAAATTACCCTTTCGATGGCACTGGCATATTGTCGAGGGGGTAGCAGATTTAAAACATGATACGGCTTGGAGTGTCACTCTGGGCGGTAATATTTCTGATGAGGTTCATCGCGAGGGGCGCAGCCTGGATGGGACTACCGAATATTTAGATGAACTGGCTCGTCTCTATCCCCAAAATATTAGCATTTATCGTAAGCCAGAAGGCGAATTTTGGGAAGGGAAACGAGAAATGATAAATGCTCCTCTTTCCCGGATTTCTGAAGAGTGTTTATTGTGGCAAATTGATGTAGATGAACTCTGGACTTTTGAGCAGATTTGGAAAACTCGACAGATGTTTATTGAACATCCTGAAAAAACCGTGGCTTTTTATTGGTGTTGGTATTTTGTTGGGGAAAATTTAGTTATTAGCACTCGTAATTGTTATGCAAATAATCCTCAATATGAATGGCTACGCACTTGGCGTTTTAAACCAGGTATGGTATGGGCAACCCATGAACCGCCCAGATTAGCGGAACCCTTACCTAACGGTAAATGGCGCGATGTCGCGTTTGTTAATCCTTTTCAACATCAAGAAACCGAAAAAGAGGGGTTAGTTTTCCAACATTTTGCCTACGTTACCCCGAATCAATTGCGCTTTAAAGAGCAATATTATGGTTATAAAAATGCGACTTCCCAATGGTTAAATCTGCAACAACAGACTCAACTTCCTGTGTTATTGCGTCAATACTTTGATTGGGTTAAGGATGAAACTCAAGTCAATAGCGTGATCGCGTGTGGAGTCGAACCCATTGCACAACGAGATATTAGTACAAAAAGGTGGCAATTTAAAACTGTGTCTTCTTTACCTGCACTTGCTGTTAAGCCTAGTCAAAAATCTCCGACAATTCTCATTGATGGTGTATTTTTTCAACATAATAATACAGGCATTGCTCGCGTTTGGACATCCCTCTGGCAAGAATGGGCAAATACGAACTTTGCTCAAAATATTATCATTTTAGATCGAAACGGAACTGCCCCAAAAATTCCCGGTATCCGTTATCGAACTATTCCTCTTTACGATTATAGTAATACCGATCGCGATCGCGCGATGCTCCAACAAATCTGCGATGAAGAAAAAGCCGATTTATTTATTTCTACTTATTATACAACCCCTTTGTCAACGCGATCGGTATTCATGGCCTACGACATGATTCCAGAGTTGATGGGGCAAAATATTGGTCATTCCGAGTGGAGAGAAAAGCATTGCGGTATCCGCCACGCCTCGGCATACATCACCATTTCGGAAAATACAGCCCGCGATTTAATTAAGGTTTTTCCGCATATTTCTTCAAATTCTATCGCTGTAGCACACTGCGGAATTGATGCCAATTTTTCGCCACCCGATAGAGAAGAAATTTCAGGCTTTAAGTCAAAATACAGCATTACCAAGCCCTATTTTCTTTTGGTAGGCGAAAGGGTAGGCTGGCATGGTTACAAGAACGGGATATTGTTCTTCAAAGCCTTTTCTCAACTTGCCAACAAGTTTGACTTTGATATAGTCTGTGCAGGTGGCAAACCTATATTAGAACCCGAGCTGGAATTGTACTGTTCTGGGAATACTGTCCACACGCTGCAACTAAGCGACAGCGAACTGAGAGCTGCTTATTCTGGTGCTTCAGTGTTAGTTTATCCGTCGAAATATGAAGGCTTTGGGTTGCCAGTCCTTGAGGCAATGGCTTGCGGTTGTCCAGTCATCACCTGTCCAAACGGCTCGATTCCAGAAGTAGCAGGACAAGCAGCGGTTTATGTAAACGGGGATGATGTTATTGGGCTTGTCAATGCTTTGCAGGAAATACAGAAGCCCGCTGTCCGCAACTCATTAATTGCGGCGGGGTTAGAGCAAGCTAAGAAGTTTTCCTGGTCGAAAATGGCTGCAATTGTTAGCTCAGCTTTGGTTCAAGTAGCTGAGCACGCACATTCGGAGAATGCTTCCGTTCAACAGCCAACTGATGGAGCCTTGCAGGGGGAATTAGGGAATGGTGAGAACTCGCAGCCTCTCCCCTCCGCTTTTAAAGTATCTGCGATCGTTTCTACTTACAATTCCGAAAAATTTATCCGCGGCTGCTTGGATGACTTGGTAGAGCAAACCCTGTACAAACAAGGCCAACTCGAAATCATAGTAATTGACAGCCGTTCCCAAGAAAATGAACAGTCTGTTGTGCGGGAATTTCAAGCGAAATATCCGAATATAGTGTACGATCGCACTTCTGACCGCGAAACACTATATGCAGCCTGGAATCGAGGCATTAAGATGTCGCGCGGAGCTTACATGACTAATGCTAATACCGATGACAGACATCGCCCCGATGCCCTAGAAATCATGGCGAAATACTTGGATGAAAATGCCACAGTAAGTCTGGTTTATGCTGACCAATTAATCACCAGCACAGCTAACGATACTTTTGCAAAAACCCAAGCACAAAAGCGCTGGAAGTGGCCAGCATTTGACTACAGCGAACTCGAACGGCGCTGCATTATTGGCCCTCAGCCGATGTGGAGAAAATCGCTGCACGAAAAACACGGCTATTTCCGAAGCGAATTTACGGCGGCTGGCGATTACGAATTTTGGCTGCGGATTGGCAAAAGCGAAAATATTGTGTACTTGCCAGAAATTCTCGGCTTGTACTACGAAAATCAACAAGGTTTGCAACATTCATCGCCAATATCGTACCAAGAAACTCGGCAAATATGGGATGAATATGGGATCACTCGCCGAGGTGTAAAACCAGCCACTACATTACCTGTTTCACTCTCTCCATCACAGCTAAATGCCATGCCCTACCGCACCTCCGCAGAAACACTCGTCAGCGTAATCATTCCCTGCTACAATCACGCAACTTTACTCAGAGAAGCTGTTGAAAGTGTTGTCCGTCAAACTTATCCAAACTGGGAGTGCATAATTGTCAATGATGGCAGCACTGATGATACCAGCAACTTCGCCAATTATTTAATTAAACTGTATCCTCAAAAATCGCTTCGCCTCATAGATAAACCCAACACGGGACCCGCTGATTCGAGAAATGTTGGCGTTCAGCAGTCGTCAGGAAAGTTTATTTTATTCCTAGATGCTGATGATAAACTTCATCCTAACTTTCTAGAGGAGTGCGTGGAAATTTTATTAGCAAAACCCAAGGTTGGTTTTGTCTACACAGATGTGCAGCACTTCGGAGCAAACTGCGATTTAGTTGTTCACGGTGACTTTGATGCCAATCGGTTTTTGAGAGACAATCAAGCCCCTGCTACTTCCCTCTTTAGAAGGGAGATTTACGAGCAAGTAGGCGGCTTGAAAAAAGTGATGAAGCTGGGATGCGAAGATTGGGAGTTTTGGGTGTCTGCCTATGAAAAAGGCTGGTTAGGCGATCGACTACCTAAGCCTTACCTCTATTACAGGCAGCACGGCGACGGATCTAGCAGAACCCAAAAAATGGCTGGCGATCGCCCAAAATTAGACTTAATGAGAGCCACAATTATTCACCTCCACTCTCAACTTTACCAACCAGAAGAAGTGCGTTGGTCACAGCAGATTTTGCAGCAACACGGCAATTTAATAGCTAATGAATTAGTTGAATTTAACAAACCCGAACAATTTTTAACTTTGCTGTCCCAATATGTGGGAGAGTATCAAAAAGACCAAGCTAATGAAGTAAACCTCGCTAACATCCGCCAATCCCGGCAGCAACTTGCCAATTATTGGCTGAATCTGCCTGCAGAACAAGTGGCAAATGCCTATGGCGGTGATGCAGGTAAGGCGCAGCAGCTACTGCTAAACAGCAATATCAAAGATGAAGCGCTGACAGATGCCGAAAAGACTGTTATCGATCGACTAGCAGCACATCTATCCCAGGGAGTTAAAAATCCCAAAGATATTAACTACCTACTAACAGCCGCCCTCTATCGTCGTGCAGATCAGTTAATGCTGAACTATGAAAAGGCAGTTATACCTAATTGGTTTGTCAACGACTACCTCAAATTTATGTTTGCTGCGCCTACTCTTTTTCAAGAAATAGGAGAAGCTGACAATTATTGCCGGTATGTGCAGGGATGGGTCAGTTATTTGCATAGCAATATCTTCAAGAACCAAAAGTCACAAGTGTGGCAGGAAATCGCCTCGTTATTCACGAAAAGCGCTAACTTTATTCCTCTGTACTTTAATAGTGAAAATCTCAAGGAGGTATACACAAAGCGAGCCGATATTATTGAATATGCCATGAAAAATCGTGGCGCTGCGATTGATTGCATTTTTCCGACTAGACCTGCTAACAGGCCGAAAATTCGCCTTGGTGTCCTGACTAAACATTTCGGGGCGATGACGGAAACTTTCGCTACCTTGCCAGCTTTTGAATATCTGAATCGAGAGCAATTTGAAATTATTTTATACGCTCTCAATCTTGACGGGAATAAACTAGAACAGTATTGTCAAAGTCGCGCTGACAGACTGGTTAAACTGTCTAATGACTTGCCAAGTCAAGTTCAGACAATCCGGGCTGATGACTTAGATATTCTGCTGATTGCTACCAATATTACTGCGGTTACTCATCCGATTAGTTTACTGGCGTTGCATCGATTGGCGCGGGTACAAACTACCTGTTTTAATTCTCCCGTTACCACAGGAATGCGACACATTGACTATTACATTGCTGGTAAGTTGATGGAACATTCACCTGAAGGACAGGAGCATTATCGCGAGCAATTAGCAACTATTGACGGGCCTGGTTGCTGTTTTAGCTATACCCTCGAACCTTACACTCCTAACATTAATTTCACTAGAAATAGTATCGGCATTTCCGAGGAATCGGTGGTCTTTATTTCGAGTGCGAATTTGTATAAGCTAGTGCCGGAGTTAAGGGAAACATGGGCAAAGATTATGGCGGCTGTTCCTAATTCTGTGCTGTTTTTAATGCCCTTCGGCCCTAGCTGGACTAATCATTATCCTGGGGGGGCTTTTGTGAATAATATGAAAGCCGTTTTTGCTAAGTATGGCATTGAGAGTAATCGTTTGCTGGTGTTGAAGAGTTTTCCTAACCGTGCGGATGTTAAAGAAGTTTTGAAGTTGGGGGATGTTTATTTGGATTCCTATCCCTATGCGGGGACTACTTCCCTTGTAGATCCGTTAGAGGTGGGACTTCCAACTGTTGTCAGGGATGGTGATACTTTGCGATCGAGAATGGGGGCTGCGGTGGTACGATCGCTCTCTATGCCCGATTTAATTGCCAATAGCGAAGCATCTTACATTCAACTAGCAGTTAGTCTCGGCACTAATCCTGAACTTCGGCAGCGCTATCGCCAGGAAATTCAGCAAAAAATGCAAGCTAATCCGGCTTGTTTTGACAGTGTTGCATACTCTGGGGCGATCGGCAAATTATTCCAAGAACTCTTTGGCAACTGGCAAAGCAGCCACCTGGAAGCATCGCGCAACTTACAGGATAGCATTCCCAAGCAGCCAGATTTGGACGAGATTCTCTCGAATGCCGTCAACCTTTACCAACGAAACTCCTCAAACATCTCAGCAATATCCGAACTGCGTCAAATCCGCAAACAAATCGCTGATTTTTGGCTCAACCTTCCCGCCGAAAACCTCGAAACCGCCTACCGAAGCGCTTCAGGTAACAGCTATCAAATCCTGCTCAAGAGCGGTTTCCAACGTCAACCGATGATCGAAAGCGAACAAATATTTTTGCAGCAATTAACCCAGATTAGCAAAGGATTAGTGCATCCCAAAGCTGTCAACGCCTTGCTTGCTGCGATGCTGTATTTCCCGCCGGGAACCATGCGAATTCCCGACGCTCGTAACCGTTTGCCGCACTGGTTAATTGGGGATTACGAACAAGTTTTTGAGACTGAATCCGCCGTCAAGTCTGATTCAACTACTGATTTGCTAGCTCAATACATTCAATCCCGGCAATTCGCGAATCAACTGTTAGGATGCGTCAATCTTTACCGCATCGATCCATCTGACGAATCGATAGTTTTGGAACTCCGCCAAATCAGAAAACAAATGGCTGATTTTTGGCTGACTGTTCCTTCAGAAAAACTCGAAAGTTTTTACCGAGGAGACGTTCGCAAGGGATATCAAGCAATACTTAGCTGCGGCTTGCAAGCAGAATCGATGACTGAAGCCGAACAGCAGTTTTTGCAGAAATTGACTGAAATTAGCAAAGGGTTGGTGCAGCCTCAAGCTATCAATGCTCTGCTGGGGGCAATGCTGTATTTTGTTCCGGGAAAAATGCGGGTTCCCGATGCTCGCACCCGCTTGCCCCAGTGGTTGCTTGAAGATTACGAAAAGGTGTTTGAGAGCGCATTTACGACAACAGAACAACCACTTGTCAAACAAGATTATCTGCCGCAGTTTATAAATCAATTAACTGCTGCTGTCAATCTTTATGAAATCGACCCGACGGCTGAATTGGTAATAGCAGATTTGCGGCATATTCGCAAGCAAATTGCCGATTTGTGGCTGAGCGTTTCCGGCGAACAAGTAGAAGTTTTGTACCGGAGCGATTTTGGCAAGGGTTACAAAGCAATGTTGGGCAGCGGGTTTATTAATGAGCCATTGAATGAGAGCGAGCGCGAGTTTTTCAACTCGTTGGTTGTTGAGTTGAGTAAAGGGTTTGGAGCGCCTAAAGCTGTAAATAATTTGTTGGCGGCGATGCTGTATTGTCGCCCTGGACAGTTGCGGGTTCAGGATGCGAATACTTGTTTGCCTCCGTGGTTGTTGGCGGATTACGAGCAGTTTGTTGGGGGTGCGGTTAAGGTGGCTGTTGGGTGATGAAAGGCGGAGTTTTTGAGATTTGGGATTAGTTGCTAATTTCAAATCTCAAGATTAAACGAACCGCGAAGACGCCTTCGGCGAAGGCGTTCCCATTCCCTGCAGGGGTTCGGTGAAGGGTAGGGTAGGACACCAAGCAAGAGAGTAGAACGGAAGAGAAAGAGTTGAGAAATTATTGTCTCTACTCCGAGTAATTCAATTTAACACAAGTTCTGGCTGCTGAGTCTCAAATAAGGGGCGAGTTACCTGACGCAGTAGCACAGTTTCTAAACTGCCTTCTACTACATTTTCTGCTTCTATTTCCAACTCACCCCACAATAGCCGATCGCCTTGATTGGGCATTTTACCTAAATTGTGAATCACGAATCCGGCGATTGTTTGGTAAGCTTGGTTAGTCGGCAGGTTTAACCCGAGTTTTTTGTTAACTGCTGTCACTTCCCATACGCCAGAAATTAGTGCCGAATGAGCATCTTTTTGGATAACAGTTGCCTCGGAAGCTGGCAGCAGCGGTTTAGACTCTTTACTGGTAATCCAACCAGTCAGCAGCCGCACGGTACCGTTGAGAATTGCTAGCAGCGGCCACAGTAATTTTGAGCAGAGTTCGAGGGCTGGCATCAGCAGCAAAGCGGTGCGTTCTGGGGCGTGGGTTGCTAATACTTTGGGGATTAGTTCTCCTAAGACTATTTCTACGTAAGTTACAAAGATAAAAGCTGCGGGAACTGCGATCGAATGAGCAGTCAGCACGGCCGACAAATGACCGATCGGCAATTTGTCGATCCACGGTTCGATCCAGTGTACAGTCGCTCCCTCACCCAACCAGCCCAACAGCAAACTCCCTGCTGTTGTTCCAGTTTGAGTCACAGACAGGTAATGCGGTATGTTGTTTTGAGCTTGGTGGACGAGTTCGGCAGTTTTGGCGGTTGGGCGATCGTCCAACTGGGCAAGTTGGCGGATTTGATGGCGATCGGCTGATACTAATGCTAGTTCTGACGCCACAAAAAAGGCGATTAAAAGTGTTAAGCCCAGCAACATTGCTAATCTCAGCATTGTTTGAGCGACTTCTATTTCCAGGCAAGTAAGGTTGTTCAAGATAGATATCTAATATGATAGAGGTTTTAGGTTAATTCTTTTATTTTAGCTTGGGATTCAGATAGGTTTATCCCCCGAGATTTCGGATATCCCCACTACTCTTATTCGTAGGTGCGCCGAGGAGGCGCACCTTACCCGTAGAACTTGTAAACTCTTTCTCTTCTCTTATCATCCTTCGCCATAATAGGGCTAAGGCGAGTTTCATCGGTTCGTTAAAAAAATCTAATTGACAACACCGGAACTCATTGCTGTATCAACTTTCCCTTACTCCCCGGAGCGAGTTAATTTCTGTAAAAGTCTGCACCGGATCGGACTTCAACCCGCCTTGAATGTAATTCAACTTCACTTCTTCCAACAAATCCGACAGCAGCGACTGCAATTCCCCGAGAGTTTTCTCATCTTGCAATTCCCGCCGCAAACTTTGATTAAATTCTTGGCTGAAATTATCGAGAATTTTTCTACCTTTATCGTCTTCATAAGTAGTAGATACCACATCCACAGCAGTTTGAGTCAAATAACTTGCTAGCTGTTCCGTCATCTCGGTCGGCAAAATGTTAATAGGAGAGATAGTTTGTAGGATTTGATAGAAATCCGACTGTTTGATTGTTGTTTCCAAATTGTGGTGCAGCAATTCTTCCAAATCCGGTTGCACCTGCGGCAAAACTTTGTAAATTGTCAGATCCAAAATCCGCTTGGTAATTTGTTCGATCGTATTTTCCTGATTGACATGAAGGTACGGCTGCTGCGCCAGCAACATCTGCGCCGCGTCGCCCTGTTTGATCGAACTTTTAGCTTGATTGATAAACCGCACCATCATGTATTCCGAGATCGTATTGGCTAAATAAGCCACCGGTTCGTAGGTAACTTGAGCAACTACGCGATCGAGATTCACCAAACCCGACTTGTGAAGCCGCACCAATACCGGCAGAATCCGCCACCCCTGCCAAATCGGTATCACCAGAAACACCTCGTACCAGCGCCTCAGCACAAAATCAAACCAAGTTACCCCCGGTTTGCGGCGCGTATGGAACAGACTTTTAATCAAAAATTCCGCCCCAAAAAAACCGATAAACAACGCATCAATTCGCCAAAACTGGTCAGCGCTTTTCAAATATTCTGGATTTTGTAAACTTGAATCAATGCCTTTAATCGGGTCATAAATTTTAACTAAACCTGGAAAATAGCTCTCATAAACAGGCCGCAACTGAAGGTAACTGAAATGGAAAAGTACCAGCAAAAAATTGACCAGCGCTACTAGGGCGCTGAATTTTGCCCAAGAAATTGCTTTTTTGGACAATGTTATATCGGTGGTGTTAACAGTTGTGTTGGAATCAGACATAAAAGTAATCTTCTGAATTTGCTAATCGATAAATCTATCTTGTGGCTGAGGCTAAAAAACTCTTAACCTATTAAGATCCCTTGGACGATAAGTATAAGGAAACCAAAGACCGTGAACTTAAAAACAGTCATATCGCTGCTCAAACAAACTTTTACTGAATGGCAAGAAGATAAAGCGCCAACCTTAGCCGCCGCCCTAGCCTATTACACAGTCTTCTCCCTCGCCCCGCTGCTAATTATCGTAATTGCGATCGCCGGTTTAGTCTTTGGTGCAGACGCAGCCCAAGGTCAAATCGTCGCCCAACTCCAAAGTTTAATCGGCAAAGAAGGCGCCCAAACCGTCCAAGAACTAATCCTCAAAGCCTCCGAACCAAAGTCGGGAATGATTGCTACTTTAATCGGCATCGCTACACTTTTGTGGGGTGCTTCCAACGTGTTTACTAATCTTAAAGAAGCCCTCAATACTATTTGGAATGTTTCACCGCCTCCCGGACGAGGAATCTGGGGATTTCTGCAAGACCGCGTATTGTCTTTTGCAATGATTTTAGGCATAGGCTTTCTACTGCTAGTATCTTTAGTAATTAGTGCCATTTTAGCCGCCGTCAGCTATTGGTTGAACGGCTTGCTGCAATTACCAATCAACATTTGGCAGATTGTGGACTTTGCTATCTCCTTTGGCGTAGTTACGCTGCTTTTTGCCTTAATTTACAAACTTTTGCCCGATGTCCATCTTGCCTGGAATGATGTTTGGATCGGCGCCGCCATCACCTCAGTGCTGTTTACGATCGGCAAATCCATAATTGGAGTTTACCTCGGAGGTAGCGGTATCGCCTCTACCTACGGTGCTGCGGGTTCGTTCGTGATTATCCTGCTTTGGATTAATTATTCCGCTCAAATTCTCTTCTTAGGTGCCGAGTTTACCCAAGTTTGGACTAACCGATACGGTTCCAGAATGCCTGGTTCGCGAAACAATATCCTCAACAGCGAAAACGGTGAATCCTCCCCACGCAAACATCGGAAGAACTCTTAACATTATACAAACGGGAAATTTGAGGTTAAACTCGCACTCCGGGTTTGACACAATAAGCAAGAAGCAAGAGGGAAAAAGGCAGAAGGTGCAAGGCGGAACGAAAGAAAAATTTTGAAAGCAATAACTTTGCTTTTTTTTTCGCTTGCCCTGTAACCTTCGGTCTTTGGGACGACCGACTTCTGCTTTCTCGAAAGCCCGAGTTATTTATTCAGAGGGGTAAAATTCTACCTTCTGCTGACCTCGCATCTCTAGCAGCAAGCTGAAAGCAGGCTCGAGTTATAGATAGCTAAAAGGTGCGAGTTTGACAGCGGCCAGAATACGGAAAATTCCCTTCACCCTCGTTCATTTATATTTTGATTATCTAGAGTTTGAGCTGCTGCACGTCTCTGTCAGCAGAAGGAAGTCGTCTGTGAATTTTTTCCTGGAACTTATCCCTGAAGGATGATTTATCGATCCCCCAGTTTCACTTTAATACAAATTAGCTAGAAGATTCCAGTCCCGGCGCAGCAGCCAAAATTGCACTTTTAATCTTCTTAGAAAATATATTTAAATTTTGGTAAACAATCATGGTTTCATTAAATAAAAAAATCCTCGCTCTCATCTCAGTACAGGGTGATCCCTCTGTAGAAATTGGCAAAGAAGAAGCGGACGGGGAAAATGTTTACGTGCGTCAAGTAGGCGAAGCTCTGGCTACACAGGGGTGGCAAGTTGATATGTTCACCCGCTCATCCGATCGGCAACAAGCAAGGATTGTAGAGCACAGTCCCAATTGCCGGACAATTCGGCTAGTAGCCGGGCCACAAGAATTTATTCCCCGCGACGAACTATACGAATATTTACCAATCTTTGTTCAAGAATTTCAGAAGTTTCAGTTAGAATCAGGCTTTCAATATCCCTTAGTTCACACGAATTACTGGCTGTCTTCTTGGGTGGGAATGGAGTTGAAAAAATCGCAACCTCTGCAGCAAGTTCACACTTACCATTCTTTGGCAGCAGTTAAATACAAGTCGGTTTCGACAATTCCGATGATTGCCAAAACCAGGCTGCAAGTCGAAAAAACACTTTTGGAAACAGCCGATCGCGTGGTGGCTACCAGTCCCCAAGAAAAAGAACACATGAGGTCTCTGGTTTCCTTAAAAGGCAATATTGACATCATTCCCTGCGGTACCGACACTGAACGGTTCGGCTCGATCGCCCGATCGACCGCCCGCCGCCACTTGGGCATAGCCCCCGAAACCAAAGTCGTGTTGTACGTCGGCCGTTTTGACCCCCCCAAGGGCATCGAAACCTTAGTCCGCGCCGTCAGTCTTTCGGCAGTGCCCAAAGCCGATTTAAAACTCATTATTGGCGGCGGATGGCGTGCGGGGGAAAGCGACGGTAAAGAGCGCGATCGTATGGGCAGCATCGTTGAAGAACTCGGGCTGAGCGACATTACCAGTTTTCCCGGCGCCTTGAGCAGAGACATTCTCCCTGGCTACTACGCCGCCGCCGATGTGTGCGTCGTTCCCAGCCACTACGAACCCTTCGGTTTAGTCGCCATTGAAGCGATGGCCTGCGGCACGCCCGTAATCGCCTCCGACGTAGGAGGGCTGAAATATACTGTAGTGCCGCAACAAACAGGTTTGCTCGCCCCGCCGAAAAATGAAGCAGCCTTTGCCGAGGCGATCGATCGCTTGTTACTTGACTCACTATGGCGCCAGCAACTCGGACACACAGCCCGCCAGCGCGTCGAAACCTATTTCCGTTGGGACGGTATCGCCTCCCAACTTAGTCAACTTTACACTCAACTGCTCGAACAATCGGCCCTTGAGCTTGACCCCGTGAGCGCTTAGTAGTATCACTTAGTATGGTTGAAGCCAGTTTCCATTGATCCCTGTTTCACTCATCCGTTATAGCTGGGAACCTTCAACTAGAAGTGATATCAGGAGGTACTCTTGTACGCATCAAAAGATCTGGGACGCCACCTGCTCCCTATGTCAGACATGGAGCTAATTCGCCTGTGGGTAAATCGCCAATCCCCCCGCAACCGGCACTTTAGCTGGCAGGCGGCTAACCATTTTCGAGTGTTTGTCGCAAAACCGCTGGCACAAGTTACTCTGACAGAGGTCGAGACTTTCGCCACAGCGATGAGAGCTCGGAAACTTCCACCACGTTTTTACAAGCAAACCTTGGTAGCGCTGAAATCGCTGTTCGCCTTCGGCCAGCAAACGAAAATTTTGCCCGCAACACTCCCCCTTCACCGGTGGCCGGTTCTGCGCCGAAACCGCTCCAAACGCCTTCGTTTTCAACTCTCTTGGGGTTTCTTAATCTGTTTGTGCTTTTTCTTAGGTCGAATGACGCCGAGGCTGCTGTGGGGACCAGCGGTCTCGGCAGAAAGCTCGCCCGCCCCGAAACGCCTGCAGGAAGTTGCGGCGATCGATTCACCAGACAAAGGAGAGGATAACATCGAGCGCGATCGATCGCCCGAAGCTGCAACCGTGAATTCACCAGTTCCCAGACAGGATAGCAGACTCGATAGCATCGGGCCCGAACGTCGAGTCAAAGCCTTTCTCGACACCATAGCAGCCGCCGAAGGAACCGCTAGCCCCGACGGCTACCGCACCCAGTACACCGGCACGAAATTTGTCAGCTTTCAAGATCATCCCAGAGAAATGAGGTGCGGCCGTCGTTACCGTAAAAAACTCTGTTCCGATGCAGCGGGGCGATATCAGTTTCTCAGCACCACTTGGGACAGATTTGCCAAAAAATTTGGCGTCCGCGATTTCAGCCCAGAAAATCAAGATTTGATGGCTATAGAGTTAATCCGAGAAAAAGGTGCCTTAGAAGATATAGAAGCGGGTCGATTAGAGTCAGCAGTCAGAAAACTCGCTTACATCTGGCCATCTTTTCGCCGTTATGGTGGTTCTGTGGAATCGTCTATGCCCACACTCGAAGCCATGTATCATAAAAATTTGGGGATTGACCGCCCAGGATTGGTTGTTAGCAATTAGTGAACAGTCCCAGGACGAGTTTAGATTGGGGTTGGGCAATTTTGGATTAAATTTTAACATCCAAAATTGAAAATGAGGGAGTTATGGGTGATGTCTATTCTTCAGAAATTTAAAAATTAGGCTAATTTTCCATCTTCCATGTGAACGATGCGATCGGCAATATCCAAAATTCGGTTATCGTGGGTTACTAACAAAATAGTACAACCCTGTTCTTTGGCAAGTTGCTGCATCAAATTCACCACTTCGCGACCGGATTTGCTGTCCAGGGCCGCTGTTGGTTCGTCAGCTAGAACAATTTGTGGTTGACTGACCAAAGCGCGGGCGATCGCAACTCTTTGTTTCTGTCCTCCCGACAAATCATCTGGATAATAGTTAATTCGCTGTTCCAGTCCTACTAACTCTAGCATTTTTGCAGAGCGATCGCGCATTTGGGAACGCGACAAATTCCCGTGAACTTCCAAACCCATCTGCACGTTTTGCAGCGCCGTCAAACTGCGGTGTAAATTGTGCGCCTGAAAAATATAGCCAATTTTGCGCCGCGCCTTTACCAATTGGTCTGAACTCGCTTTGCACATCTCTTGACCGAGAATTTTGAGACTTCCCGATTGACCGGATCTCAGTCCGCCAATCAAAGTTAAAAGCGTAGTTTTTCCCGAACCGGAAGGCCCTGTCATCAGCACGATTTCACCTGCCTCAATGTCGAGATTAATGTCAAAAAGTACCTGTTTTCGCAGTTGACCTTGACCGAAGTAGTGGTCGAGTTGGTGCGCGGAAACTACAGGTGCAGGAATCTGTAATGCGTTGGTTGTTGGGTAGAGAGTAGTAGAATTCATAACTTCTTGGTTTGAGGTTTGAGATTTAATTAAGAGACAAGGTTGCCTAAATCTTTGATTAAGAGGCAAACCGCAGATGAACGCAGATGAAGGCAGATGAATTTCAAGATTGGGAATTTTTTCACTTCAAGTCTAATAAACCGCTTTTGTCGCCAACAAGGCAGAGGAAAAAGAAGATAAGGATTACAAAAATATGTTTTTAGTCAGGGCTTTAGTCTTTCATACTCTCTGATTCATTTTCCCTTAAAACATATCTGCCGGGTCGGCTGCTTGCAGTTTTCGAGTGGCAATTGCTCCTGAAATAGTGCACATAATCACGTTCAAAAGTAAGACTATAAATGCTCTAAGCAGCGTCATGTACAAAGGTAAATTTGTAGCTTTGCGAGTTAAAGAGTAGAGTCCGAGAGAGACTCCTACTCCTGGCAAAAAACCGAGGACGGAAAGAATTAGAGCTTCTTCAAAAACGATGCCGAGTAAATAAACATTGCGGTAGCCCATCGCTTTGAAAGTAGCGTATTCTCCCATGTGGTCGCTGACATCGGTTGAGAGAACTTGATAAACAATAATCACACCAACGACAAAACCCATCGCGACGCCTAAATTAAATACAAAGCCGATCGCAGTATTCTTAGCCCAATAGTTTTTCTCAAAATCGATAAATTCTTGTTTGGTTAGTACCTTGACATCCGGCGGTAAATATGCTTTCAAAACTTGTTGAACTTCCATGGGGTCAGCACCCGGTTGCAGTTGAATTAATCCGGCATTGACACTCGCGGCGTTTTGTCTGGGAAACAGGCGCAGGTAATTTTGATCGCTAGTCATCAAAATACCGTCGGCGGCAAAAGATGCTCCAACTGTGAATAAACCGCTGACGTTAATCGTGCGTCGCTCTACCTCAGCTTTAACGGCTTTGCCTTCAGCAATTTGCGCGATCGTCCCTTGGTACTCTCCCCTAGAAGCTCGATCGAACAACACGGTATCCGGCAATTTAATCGCGCTCAAATTTTGGTTGACTTCTGGAAGCGCAAACGCAGGGCGATCGGGATTGAAACCCACGACCATCAGCGACGTTTCGCGCCGAGTTTCAGGATTTTTCCAGTTAGCAATTTTTACGTAAAGCGGCTCGGCTGATTTCACGCCCGGTACGTTCATTGCTTGATACAATCTGCGCCTGGGAAAGGAAGACAAATTAATCAAATTTCGCGCTTGGGGGTGAATCAAAACTAAGTCTGTTTGCAAGGCTTGATGCAGCCGCGTATTGCTGGTGTAAAGCGCATTTTGAAAGCCTAACTGCATGAACATCAAAACGTCAGCAAAGGCAATTCCTGCTACTGCAACGGCCATGCGGCCTTTGTCGTGACTCAGTTGCAGCCATCCGAGGGAAGTTCTGCGTCTTAATTGTTGTAAGGGTTTTATGAGTCCAAGCATAGGATTTTAGATTTTAGATTTTGGATTTTGGATTGAAGAAAGCGACCCTGCGGTTTAAGACTTATTAATCTTTAATTTCCCCGATCGCCACTTTGACTTGCAAATTGGTTAATCCCGCTACTTTCTGGCTGGAAGCTTCATCTAAGCGCACTTTTACTTCCACAATTCGACTATCAATATTCGCAGAAGGATCGGTGTTAACAATGTTTTGCCGCTGCACTTGCAAACCAATATGTTCGACAGTTCCCCGCAATTCGCCGGTCAAAGCATCGCTAGTAATTTTTGCGGTTTGTCCGAGGCGTACTTTGTCCACATCGCTTTCGTAGATTTCCGCAACAGCTAGCATCTCGCGAGTTTGTCCGAGTTCGAGAATGCCGTCGTTTCCTACCCTTTCCCCCGGATGCGTGTGAATTTTCAGGACTTGGGCGTCTCTGGGAGCACGGATGTAAGCTAGATCCAGATTGGCTTTGGCTTGTTTGGCTGCTGAAGTGGCGGAACTGACTTCGGCGGCGGCTGCTGCTATGTCAACGGGACGCACTTCGGCGATGCGATCGAGATTTGCCACGGCTTCATTAATCTGCTGTTGTCGAGATTCCTGAATTTGGCTGAGTTTGGCTTGGGCTTCGTTAATTTGCTGTTGGCGCGATAGTTGAATTTGATTTAATTTGGCTTGGGCTTCGTTAATCTGCTGTTGGCGCGATTGCTGAATTTGATTTAGTTTTGCCTTTCCTTCGTTGAGTTGCTGTTGAGTTGTTTCGGCGGCGAGGCTTTTGCTGTCGCTAGTTGAGGCGGAAATTGCTCCCTGTTCATAGAGTTGGGAGTACCGCCGATCCTCGCTTTGGGCGTTGCGGAGTTCGGCTTGTAGGCGGGCAATTGCGGCTTTTTGAGTTTGAATTTCCCCTTGTTGTTCGGCCCTTATGCGGGCAATTGTGGCTTGTTGCGCTGCTATTTCGGTGCTGCGATCGACTTCTAGGCGGCTGACGATCGCCTGCTGCGCTGCGATCTCGTTGCTGCGATCGGCGGATAAACGGCTAATAGTTGCTTTTTGAGCTTGGATTTCGCCGTTTTTGGCTCCGGCTTTCACTTTTGCTAGATTTGCTTCGGCGACGCGCACTTGTTCTTGAGCTTGGTCGAGGGCGGCTTGCAGGCGATCGCGACTGTCCAAAATTGCGATCGCTTGGCCTGTTTTCACCATGTCTCCTTCTTTTACCAGGAGTCGATCGATGCGGTTCCCTTCCGCCGTACCGGAGGCGGAGACTTTAATTACTTCTCCTCTGGGTTCGAGTCGTCCCAAGGCTGTAACTTGGGTTAATTGGGATGCTGCGACGGATGCTGCTGCTGCTACTGCGTTGGGATCGGGTATGCGCGATCGCCAGATCGTGTAGCCTGTGGTTCCTCCTGCCGCCAGGGTTGCTAGTGCTGCCACAACTAGGAGTTGTTTAACTAGGGATGGATTTGAGGATAAGCTGTCTGCTGTTGGTTGGTGTACCATGACATACCTCTTTTAAGAAAATAAAACTAAACCGTTTAGTTCTGATATGTTTTAATACTAAACCGTTCAGTATAATAATGTCAAGATCCTAAATAAAAATTACAGAAGCAAGGTATGGCAAGGACAAAATCGATCGAACCAGACGCAGCAGGAGGTGACAAAACCGAGCAAATCCTGCAAGGTGCGATGCAAGAATTTTTAGCCCACGGCTACGCGGGCACGAGTATGGACAAGGTAGCGAAGACGGGAGGAGTTTCCAAAGCCACGGTTTACAGCTATTTTGCAGATAAAGAAGGATTATTCGTGGCCTTGGTACAGCGGCTGGCGCGAGAAAAAGTCCATTTTACAGTTTTGGATGAAGAACCCGCCGTAGCGCTGCGATTCGTTGCCACCAATCTATTAGAGCAGGTGACGCAGGAACCTGAATTCCTGAATTTTGTGAGGCTAGTGATTGCGGAGTCGGGGCGTTTTCCCCAGCTAGCGCAGACTTTTGTGAAAAACTTAGCTAAACCGGGTATTGAGCGGCTTACTCAATATTTCGCATCGCATCCAGAGTTAAAATTGCCCGATCCGGAGGCAACGGCGCGGATTTTTATTGGATCGGTGGTATATTTCCAGTTAACGCAGCATATGATGCACGGCAAAGATATTATCCCTATGGAGCGCGATCGACTGATCGACGCTCTGCTGCACTTGATTTTAGGCCCGCAGTCCAATTCCTAAGTGCGATCGACAGAATTTAGGAATTTTATTTGAGAACGATCGCAGCCATAAAGAGCGAGATCGCTTTATGGCTGCGATCGCAGGTTTTAGTCAGGTGTTTTTCCTAACCTGTCCCTCAATTCCTCAGCCGATAACTGCGGCAGTTGTTCTACAAACAATGTCAATTCTGTCACAGGCAAAGCCAATAAATTAGTAACGGCTGTAGGCAGAAGATCGCCCAATTCAGGCGATCGTATTTGCAACGCACTTTCAGCTAACAATTTAACCGCTGCTTCCCGCCCAGCTTCATCAACGGTCAGCATCGATATTGCCAGCAACAGCACTGTAAATTCCGCCGCCTGCAACTTGGATATTGGAGATAGAAAAACAGTCATTTTTGGACTTAATTCTCCAAATCTAACTCGCAGAAAGTTTTCTAAGATTAAGCGCTGTTGTTCTTGTCTGCCTCGTTCTAGTCCCTGTTCTAGCCCTTGTTCTAGTCCCTGTTCTAGTCCTTGTTCTAGTCCTTCTTCTCTAGCTTGTTGCTGTGCTGCTTGTATTTGTTGTTGAAAAAGTGGTGCAATGGCCATAATTAACTCCCGCTCTTCTGGCTCTAATTCTTGTGGCGCATCGGTTACTAAATTTGACTGTAACCGATACAGCAATTCTAGCGCGATAATCCGCAACGGATCGTCTGTAGCTAAAGCGCTTAATTGGGAAATAGCCCTTTGCTGCACTCCCCCTTTGCCCAAAATCCTCAACCACAGGGTTTCTGGAGTTTCTGGTAACTGGTGGATCGCTACAATTGCCGATCGCAAAGATTCACCCAAAAAATAGATTCCCTGCATCCAATTCTCTGTGTCTGGTATCGCATTAAAGCTATCTACCAATGCTTTCGATGCTGTGGGCATCAAAATCCACAGTTTCGGTAACTGGGCGTCATCATAGCGAGTATTTTCTCTCCTAAATTTTCGCTCCAACTCACCTCGCACGTCCAATAACTTGCCCAGACAGCTACAAATTTCGCTGACGTTGGCAGGATTGCGAAACGGTTCAAAAATTGCCGTTGTGTTTGCCATTTTTCCCAACAAGCCCAGGGTTTCTGAGTATTCGGGAATTGCGGTGCTGGGAGTGAAATAAACATCGATTTCTCTGACTTCTGAAGTCACATCGCGGCCGATATTAACCGTTCCGAGCGGCGACAGCAATTCCTCCAGGTATTCTTTGGCAAAGAGATCGTGAATAAATCGCGTCATAGGAATTATTTCAAAGACTAAATAGATTTTTTAGCCGTTTTCTCACCCATTCTACAGGATTTTCCTCCTCTTCTGCTGCCTCTACTAATTCCATTTCTCGCAAGAATTTCTGTCTCTCGCTGAGTTCTTCTTCGTGTTTGACTATTTCTTTAATAATCTGTTCAGATAAATCCGGTCGTTCAGTTAAAACTTTCTGGAAACCTTCTTTATTGATGGCAAACAAAATTGTTTCTTCCAAAGCTCTTACCGAAGCAGTTCTGGGGATGCCCAACATCAAAGAAAGTTCTCCGAGAAACTGACCACTACCTAGGTTATTCAGATGTTTGTCAATAGCTTCTACAAAAACTTCTACTGAACCTGAAAGAATCATGTAAAAAGCATCTCCGGGGTCGTTTTCGTGAAACAAAAATTCTTGCGGTCGCAGCCGTTTGCGATATCCAACTTCAATCAACTGCCGCAATTCAAGATCAGTCAGATTTTCAAAGTATTCTACCTCTCGTAGCAAACAGCTAAGGGACGATGGCTTTTTCAGTTTCTCTGCAAAAATTGGCGGTTTCTGCTCATTTTCCGAGTAACTCTTCGGGAGATCAATTGCAGTTTCTTTTTTGTTGAACATTGACAACAGAACTTCGGGGTTTTGCAAATAAATTTCTCTGTCATTGAAGGGAAATTCGATTTTCTGGTGGCGGAAATTGTATTCAATTGCAAAATTCAAAGAACTTTTAATTATTTCTCTTTCAGTCGGCCTGTCCGTCCAAACTAAAAGTTCAAATTTAAAACTATCGTCACCAAACTCGACAAACAATACTTTCGGATTCGGTTCGTACAAAACTCCCGCTTCTGCGTAAGCAATATTTAACAGAGTTTCTGTCACTAACAGCGGGTTACTATTCTCCGCTACTTCTATGGGAACTCGCAGACAGAGTAGCGAGTTTTCGTAACTCCAGTTAACAATTTTGTTGCTAATCATTTTGCTGTTGGGAACTATAACGCTAGAGTCCTCAGTGGTTTGGATGATGGTCGATCGAATCGATATTTTTTTGACGATTCCCATTAATCCTTCTAATTCCACAAAGTCTCCGACTTTCACCGGTCTGTCTAAAAGCAGCGTTAAGCCACTGACAAAATTAGTTGTTAAATCCTGGATTCCGAAGCCAATTCCGACTCCCAATCCCCCCGCAACTACTGCAAAAGAAGCGAGGTTGAAGCCGATGCTTTGGATGGCGACTATCACCCCCAAAGCTACTATTAAGTACCCAATAATTACTGCTATCGCTTCCCGATTTCCCTCGTCAATTCCCAGTCTGACAAGCAAGCGTTCCTTAAGAAAGTTGGTAAAATATCGTGCTATCACAAGGATAGCCATAAACAATACAATCAGTTCCACCAGTGACTGCAAGGATACAGGATTTTCACCTATTTTAAATAGGGTAGCGGTAAATATTTGCGAGATCTGTGTGAATACTTCTTCTGGTATTGTATTTAATTTAAATTCAGGCCCTAATGTTGTTTGTGTTGTCATTTTTTAAGGGGAGTAGTAAAAAATAAAGTCCTCAGTACCCAATGTAAAAATAAAATACTGAACTCGTAATCATAAATTTTAACCTATTTTTAGGGGTAAAAAAAGTGAAGTCGTTACATAGAGATGTGGTTCCTCATACTACGCAGTTCTCCCTATTGCCAATTTTTAGGATACCTGGTCTTCGCAGGCCTGCGGTTAGTGTGCCACTTTTGCGCGATCCAAGAGCAAACTCATCTATTATTAAAGCGATCGCTCTGCTAACTTTAGTCAACATTAACTCGATTCGAGTTTATCATACTCTCCACTAATTTTTTTTGAAGTCCCGTTATCAACTTAAGCAGGGATTATTGAATGACTCTTTAAGTGGACAAGTCAAATATCCAAGTATTACAATGACTTTAACTGGTGGGAGACATATTGCTATTACTCTGCTAGTTGCGTGCGTTTTGTGTATTTATAAGTGAAAATTTAACGGATATAGCTAAAATTGATAACGTTCCAAGAATACTTGGCATTCTACCGACCTGGAGGACCCACTATAACTTAATCACATTTGTCAATCAGTAAAATTACTGAAAATACTTGCTTGTTCAGGAGTGGAAAATTGACGGTTTGGGGTTGGGTGGAAATAAATATGGCGCGAGACATGATTGCTCGATCGCCCAAATCTAAGTTCTCCACCCAAAAACAGAGTAAATGCTGAGCATAATTGCTGATTGACAAACGCTTCCCTAGCTTAGGTTGTCACCAAGGTTCTACCAATAGGATTGATTAGGAATAGAATTGATGAGCAATGGAACTGCTTGGCGATACATCCGAAGAATTAACGGAAATATTGTCGCAAGGGATACATTTATCGCCGATGGAAAAGCGAATGGTCGCCCTACTGAACGTTTGATTCAGTACCCAAATAGGAAACAAGGAAAACCTTGCGATCGCGCCATTGGAAAGAAGTTTTAGAATAATAGCTGAAATGCACGAGCCAACATGAGCAAATTCCCACCAGAGAAAACCCAACCGCAACAGCAAGAGAACACAACAGCACAGGCATTGCGACAGGCTCACTTCGACGCTTTTTTTGCAGGTGCTAACGCCGGGATGCTGATTTTTGACCGCCAACTTCGGTATGTCCAAATTAACGAAGTTTTGGCCCAGATGAATGGCGTTTGCGTGGCAGACCATATTGGTAGGTCAGTGCGTGAGGTGCTGCCAGAATTGGCTCCGACTGTGGAACCAATGCTGCAAGGCATTCTGGATACGGGCAAGCCAATTCTCGACTATGAATTAGTGGGTGAAACGCCGAAAGAACCCGGCATCGTGCGCTACTGGCAAGCATCTTACTATCCTTTGTTGGATGAAAATGGCCTGGTTTTTGGTCTTGGTGGGATTGTAATTGAAATTAGCGATCGCAAGCGGGCCGAACAAAAGCAGGCAAGACTGACGGCAATTTTGGAAGCAACTTCCGACTTCGTAGGGATTGCGGATGCAACAGGGCATAACGTCTACCTCAACAAAGCCGGACAGAAAATGATGGGGGTACCTCCAGAGGAGGCACGATCTCCGTTTAGTGTAGATTTTGTATTAGCTCCCTCGGCAACGACAAAATTCCAAAATGAAGTCTTTCCAACCGCCTTAAGAGAGGGTAGCTGGGCTGGTGAAACCGTGTTTTTGTCACACGATGGGAAAGAAATTCCAGTTTCCCAAGTTTTAATCGTCCACAAAACGGAAACAGGCGAAGTCGAGTTTATTTCCACTATTGCACGGGACATTAGCGATCGCAAAAAAGCAGAGGAAGAACGGCAATTGCTCGCTACAACGATCGAGAACAGCCGTGACTTTATTGGCGTTGCCTCAATGGATGGTCGCCCGATGCTACTGAATCAGGCTGGTCTGGATTTGGTTGGACTCAGTAGTTTGGACGAAGCCAGAACTAAACACATTACCGACTTCTTCATGCCAGAAGATTTGGACTTTGTACAGCAGCGTGTTCTGCCTACTCTAATGCAAGAGGGGGGGTGGCGGAGTGATTACCGGTTCAGACATTTCGTGACAGGTCAACCCATTGCGGTAGACTACACCCTATTTCTGGTAAAACATCCAGAGACTAATGAACCGGTAGGGATTGCCACTATTACGCGGGATATTCGCGATCGCAAAACCGCAGAAGATATCCTCAAACAAAGTGAAGAACGATTTCGTTCTTTGATCGAAGCCAGCGCTCAAATTATTTGGATCTGCAATGCCGACGGCGAAATGGCGATCGAGCAACCTACTTGGAGTGCATTTACAGGACAGACATTTGATGATTACAAGGGAACGGGTGGAAGCAACGCTATCCATCCAGACGATCGCTCGTCTATGGTCACTGCCTGGTTAACTGCTGTTGCCAATCGATCGTTCTATGAAGTTGAATTCCGTATGCGTCGCTATGACGGGGAATATCGCTACATGAGTTGTCGTGGTGTACCAATTCTGAACGCGGATGGTTCAATTCGGGAATGGGTTGGGGCTAATACAGATATTACCGATCGCAAACAAGCTGAAGAAGCTCTGCGCGAACAGCAAGCTGTGTTGCGCGATCGCAACCTCTTGCTGATCTCTATTTTGGAAAGTACGCCAGACATAATAGTTGTTAAAGACCGGGAAGGTCGATATGTTGCCCTTAATTCCTTTGTGGCAAACTGCTTCTTTGACGGTAAACCCATAGAGGAGATTGTGGGTAAAGATGATTCGGAACTGATGCCCCCGGAGGCCGCCGTTCCAATAATGGCAAAAGACCGGGAGATTATGGAAGCAGGCACTACTGAAACCTACGAAGAAGAAATTTCAAATGGTGAGGGCAGCAATTATTTTTTAACCACAAAAGCCGCTTGGCGGGACGGTCAAGGCAATATTCTCGGTATTATCGCCATAGCGCGAAACATTAACGATCGCAAACAAGCTGAAGCCCAGATGCGCGATCGTAATGCACTGCTAAACTCTATTTTGGAAAGTACACCAGACTTCATTGTCGTTAAAGATCGGGAAGGGCTTTATGTTGCCGTTAACTCCAATGTGGCAAACTTCCTGGGCAAGCCAATTGAGGAAATCATCGGCAAAGATGATTTGGAATTACTACCGCATGAGAGTGTCCGTGCAATTATGGCAAAAGATCGCCAAGTTATGGCAGCAGGAATCGCTGAGACTTACGAGGAAGATGTCTCTGACGGTGAAAAAACCGCGACTTTTTTCACTACCAAGACTCCTTGGCTGGATGCTAATGGCAATATCCTCGGCATTATCGCCATATCACGAGATATTACCGATCGCAAACAAGCCGAGCAAACACTCCGTCAAACCCTAGAAATACTCGACTTAGCCAGCAATAGTATCATTATTCGGGATATGGATGACCGCATCATCTACTGGAACCAAGGTGCAGAAAAGCTCTATGGTTGGACAAAAGCGGAAGTAGTCGGGCAGTACATTCATACATTCTTGGAAACCGTCTTCCCTCAACCATTAGAAACCGTATTGGAAGAGTTTTGCCAGCAGGGAAGTTGGGAAGGAGAATTGCAGCACACCACCCGCGATGGTCGGCATATTATTGTGGCAAGTCGCTGGACATTGCAGCGCGATCGCGAAGGAAAGCCTTGTGCCCAACTCGAAATTAATAATGACATTAGCGATCGCAAACAAGCCGAAGATGCTATCAAACAAAGCGAAGAACGCTATCGTTCGCTAATCGCTGCCACATCCCAAATCGTCTGGGCAACGGATGCTGAAGGAAGAGGTACGGATCTACAGAGTTGGAGAGCTTACACCGGTCAAACTGAAGCTGAAGTGCTTGGTTTAGGCTGGTTAGATCCAATTTATCCGGACGATCGGGAACGAACGAGTCAGGTTTGGATGGAAGCAGTGCAAACGAAAAGCCTGTTTGACATAGAATATCGAATCCGGGGAACGGATGGAAACTATCGTTATTTTCAAGGTAGGGGAGTGCCCATTGTTGATGAAAATGGCAACATCCGCGAGTGGGTTGGTACTTGCAATGATATCCACGATCGCAAACAAGCCGAAGATGCTATCAAACAAAGCGAAGGACGCTATCGTTCGCTAATCGCTGCTACGTCCCAACTTGTCTGGACAGCGGATGCTGAAGGAAGATGCGTGGATCAGCCGGGTTGGAGAGCTTACACCGGACAAACCGAAGCTGAGATGGCTGATGGTTTTGGCTGGTTAGATGCAATTCACCCGGACGATCGCGAACGAACGGCTCAGGTGTGGATGGAAGCAGTGCAAACGAAAACCCTGTATGACGTACAATATCGAATCCGGGGAGCGGATGGAAACTATCGTTATTTTCAACTAAGAGGGGTACCAATTCTGGATGAAGATGGCAGCCTCCAGGAGTGGATTGGCACTTGTAGCGATATCCACGATCGCAAACAAGCGGAAGATGCTCTAAAACAAAGCGAAGAACGCTATCGATCGCTCATCGCTGCCACCTCCCAAATTGTCTGGATATCGGATGCTGAAGGAAGATGCCCGGATCTACCAAGTTGGAGAGCTTACACCGGACAAACCGTAGACGAAGTGGTTGGTTTTGGCTGGTTAGATGCAATTCACCCGGACGATCGCGAACGAACGGCTCAGGTGTGGATGGAAGCAGCGCAAACGAAATGCCTGTATGACATAGAATATCGAATGCGTGCAGCAGATGGAAACTATCGCTATTTTCAAGTTAGAGCGGTACCAATTCAGAATGAAGATGGCAGCATTCGGGAGTGGGTTGGCACTTGCACCGATATCCACGATCGCAAACAAGCCGAAGATGCGATCAAACAAAGCGAAGAACGCTATCGATCGCTCATCGCTGCTACGTCCCAAATTGTCTGGACAGCGGATGCTGAAGGAAGATGCCCAGATACACCGAGTCTGAGAGCTTACACCGGACAAACTGAAGCTGAGGTGGTTGGTTTTGGCTGGTTAGATGCAATTCACCCGGACGATCGCGAACGAACGGCTCAGGTGTGGATGGAAGCAGCGCAAACCAACAGCCTGTATGAGATGGAATTTCGACTCTGCAGAGCGGATGGAAACTATCGTTATTTTCAAGCTAGAGGGGTGCCAATTCTAAATGAAGATGGCAGCCTCCGGGAGTGGATTGGCACTTGCACCGATATCCACGATCGCAAACAAGCAGAAATCGTACAGGCAAAAGCCAGGGAAGCCGCAGAAGCAGCTAGTCGGGCCAAAAGTGAATTCCTTGCTAACATGAGCCACGAGTTGCGGACTCCGCTTAATGGCATCATGGGGTACGCGCAGATTCTTCAGCGTTCCAAAGTCTTGAATGAAGAAGAGCGATCGCGCATTGATGTCATTTATCAGTGCGGTTCCCATTTACTGACCTTAATCAATGATATTCTCGATTTGTCGAAGATTGAAGCACAGAAAGTGGAACTCATGCCCACGGATTTTCATTTCCCGGCGTTCCTGCAAGGTGTCGCAGAAATGTGTCGCATCCGAGCTGAAATTAAGGGAATTCACTTTCATTTTCCTTCAAGCCCCGAACTGCCGATCGGTATTCGTGCGGATGAAAAACGCTTGCGACAAGTGTTAATTAATCTTTTAAGCAACGCTATTAAATTTACGGATGAGGGCAGTGTCACTTTTATCGTCAGTTTTGCAACAGAAGGAAAAATTCGCTTTGAAATACGCGATACAGGTACCGGCATTGCACAGGATCAACTCCAAGCTATCTTTCAGCCCTTCGAGCAGGTAGGCGATCGCAGGCGGCAGACGGAAGGTACGGGATTGGGACTGGCAATTAGCAAAAGGATTGTAGAACTAATGGGCAGTACCATTCAGGTTCAAAGTGAGATGAATGTTGGCAGTATTTTCTGGTTTGATGTCCATCTATCTCAAGCCGATGAATGGGTGAAAACATCTCAAATCGACCATCGCGGGCAGATTATCGGCATCAAAGACCGCCAACCTAAGATTGTGGTTATTGATGACAAATGGGCTAACCGTTCGGTAATTAGCAATTTACTCAGTCCGATCGGCTTTGAGGTGTTTGAAGCGAACGATGGGCAGGAAGGCTGGGAAAAAATTATAGAGGTGCAGCCCGATTTAATTGTTACCGACTTATTAATGCCCGAACTAGATGGCTTCGAGGTAATTAAGCGGGTTCGAGAATCGGAAAATTTCAAAGACATCATCATTATTGTGTCTTCTGCCAGCGTATTTGAAACAGATCAATACAGAAGTTTAGAAGCAGGAGGCAACACCTTTATTCCCAAACCTATTCAGGCAACAGAACTCCTGCAAAAATTGCAACAGTATCTTGATTTGGAATGGGTTTATGAAGCTAATGAAGAGCCACAGGCGAGATCCTCAGACACCGATGAGCTAATTGCCCCGCCTGCTACACAAATGGAAATGCTATACGAACTGGCTATGAAAGGAAATTTCCTAGAAATAGTTAAGCAGGCGCTATTACTTGAAGAAATAGATCCCCAATATATTCCATTTGCTAAAAGATTGCATCAGATGGCAAAGGACTTTCAAGACGAAGAGATTTTAACGTTTATTCAGTCCTACAAGTAAGGTTTATGAATTCAGAAATTCAAGCAAATGGTACAATTCTTATAGTTGATGACAATTCAGCCAACTTGGGTGTCTTATCTGATGCCTTAAGTCAGGAAGGATTTGAAGTTCGGGTCGCGAAATCTGGCAAAATGGCACTAGAGCGAGTCAAATATGCTCTCCCCGATCTAATCTTGCTAGATGTCATGATGCCAGAAATTGATGGATTTGAAACCTGTCGTCGATTACAGGCTAATCCAGAAACTAAACAGATTCCCGTTATATTTATGACGGCTCTCTCGGATACGGCTAATAAAGTTGAGGGGTTTAAGCTTGGGGCTGTAGATTATATTACCAAACCTTTCCAACAGGAAGAAGTATTAGCTCGCGTCAAGCTGCATTTAAAGCTTCATGTTTTAACTGAGAAGTTAGAAGAAAAAAATACATTATTGGAGCAAAAAGTTTTAGAGGTTAGCCAAGCATATGAAGATTTACAACAAATGCAACTAAAGTTAATCCAAAGCGAGAAAATGTCCGGCTTAGGGCAAATGGCGGCTGGGATTGCTCATGAAATAAACAACCCTATAAATTTCATTTCTGGCAATCTGGGTTATGCCCAAGAGTACGCTCATAACTTACTAAAAATAATACATCTCTATCAAGAAGATTATGTAAATCCCACCCCTCGGATTCAAGCAGCAATGGATGAAATAGAACTGGAATTTGTGGAAGAAGATTTTATCAAAGTTCTTAACTCAATCAACTTAGGAACGCAGCGCATCCAGGAAATTGTCAAGTCTATGCGAATCTTTTCTCGCCTAGATGAGGCAGACGTGAAAGCTGTAAATATTCATGAAGGAATTGATAGTACACTCACCATCCTGCATCATCGTTTAAAAGCAAAACCCGAGCATCCTGAGATTGAACTAATAAAAAATTACGGTCAGCTTCCACCAGTAGAATGCCATGCCGGACAATTAAATCAAGTGTTCATGAATATTCTTTCCAATGCCATTGATGCTTTAGATGAATCGAATCAGCAGCGTTCCTTTGCAGAAATCAAACAACACCCGAACCGCATTCAAATTTCTACAAAAGTAATTGACGATAATTGGGTTGCTATTCATATTAGTGACAACGGTCGGGGAGTTGCCGAAACTTTACAACCGAAACTATTTGACCCTTTTTTTACCACCAAACCTATCGGTAAAGGAACTGGGTTGGGGTTATCTATCAGTTACCAAATTATCGTTGAAAAGCATGGGGGCAGATTATACTGCCAGCCTGGATTAGGAAAGGGAATAGAATTCGTCATTGAAATTCCTATTCGGCAGCAAGCTTGTAAAGCTGCTTAGTTTTCCGGTGCAATATTTCTTACGAACTTTGGTTAATTTCTCGCTGACAGCGGGGACGACAAGGTGTTCCTGTGCAAATAAAGCCTGCAGGCATATTTTTAAAGACGCTGCTGCGAGCTCCGATTAAAGCGTTAGCGCCGATTTCTAAACCAGGGCCAATGAAGCAGTCGGCGGCAATCCAAACGCCGTTATTAATGATCACAGGTGCTGTTATTAAGCGAAAGGCTGGGTCTTGAGGGTCATGAGTGCCGGTGCAGAGGTAGCTTTTTTGAGAAATGACGCAGTGTTTGCCGATCGCAATTTGATCGAGACTGTACAATACAACATCATCTCCGATCCAACTGTAATCGCCGATGGCAATTTTCCAAGGATAGGTAAAACGAGCCGTGGGGCGAACGATCACACCCCGACCTATTTTCGCTCCAAATAACCGCAGCAACCCCCTTCTGATGCGATTAAAAGGGTGTGGAGTGAGAGGAAATCCGATCGCCTGGACGAACCACCACAGCAAAATTACCCAACTAGGCTTTCCTCGATCGAACTTTGATTGATCGTAGCGGCGCAAATCAACTAAAGATTCGCCTGTCAAAGTATTTGCGTGATTCTCGCTAATTGGACGATCGTTTATTCCCGAATTTGGGGAATTTGCGATCAAATTTTCCGGATCTTGGTTCGGATTTGGTATATAATCGGTCATTGATAGTTAATTTAATGTTTAATTTAAAATCGAGTTTAACCTTAAGGACTGCTGCATGACATTTCTAGTTAGGGAAAATTTTGACTCTGAAAACGCCACGGATATCGCACAATGCGAGAATATAAATCCCAGAATTGGCAAAGTGCGGCTTTTACAAACAGCATTGGTACTGCTTAGCAGCTTTTTTGTAGCAGAGTTAATCGCCGCACTTAATTCTCATAGTTTGTCCCTATTAGCAGATGCAGGTCACGTTTTTTCAGATGTAGCAGCTTTAGCAATAACTTTGACAGCGACTTGGTACTCCTCAGTCAAACGGAAAAGTAAATCCGTAGATTGTACGATCGCACAATCGTCAATCCCTGAACGAGGAGAAATCATTGCTGCTTTAATTAATAGTATCAGTTTAGTCGCGATCGCCCTGTGGATTGCTGCTGAGTCGATCGCCCGTTTGCAGTCCCCAACTCCCGAAGTAGAAGGACTCCCGATGTTAATTACCGCCATAGTCGGTTTAAGCATCAACTCGATTAATGCTTGTTGCTTGCATTCCTGCTGTCACGGCGACTTGAATCTCAAAAGCGCCTTTTTGCACGCAGTCGCCGACATTTTTTCGTCGGTTGGAGTAATTTTAGCTGCGATCGCCGTAGCGTGGCTACACTGGAATTGGGCTGACGGCTTAATTAGCTTGCTAGTATCAGCATCAATTATTTTATTAACTCTACCATTGCTAATCGAAAGCATCCAATTGCTGCTGGGAAAAGTATCAGCAATATCCGCCAGTCAACTGCCTTGTGATTGCGAAAAAGTGAGCGCAGAAAAATTGCTTTTTCCATCCCTCGAAGAACTCATCAAATAACATCTCTTCATCTGCGTATATCCGCGTATATCTCCTGAGATATCCGGTTTAAATACCTAAGTAATTAACCCAGCGATATCTAGATTGTAAAGATATCGTAAACCTTATTATCTACTCATCACAAAGACAAAGATCCGACTTTTCCGACTTTACGATCCGACTTTTCCGACTTTACAGAGGCAGGGGCCCGAAGCAATGATTAGAGATAGGGAAAGCCAACCCACGATGTCTAGATTGTAAAGATATCGTAAACCTGGATGTTGTGTTGCGAAAGGTTAAATAAAAATATGCTATAAAAGATATGTCTTTAGGGGGATACATTAAAGTTGCATCTAAGCTAAAGGCATTCATTCCCACGGGAGGGCAGTGAAAGCCTACTTCATATCAGGACTACCCCGCTCAGGCTCTACTTTACTGGCTGCACTACTACGACAAAATCCCCGGTTTTACAGCGCTATGACTTCCCCTATTGGGGGCGCAAGTCGATCGAATGCTGGAAACCGTGAGCTAAGACAATGAGTTTTCCGTGTTCATTTCCCGTGAAAAAGGGGAACGGGCTAACAATTTTACCGCCCGATTGATTTGAGCAATACGACTAATAAATTATTCAGTCCTCATAGCGAGGACTTAAGCGAGGCGGGGGTTTCAACCCCTGCCCCACTTGAATGTAAACAATAGATATAAAGAATTTCAGCAATTATGAACGTACCAACCATGAACAAGCAAATTATTTTCGTTGACTCCTCTGTACAAGATTATCAAAACCTGATTCAAGGCATCGATCCCGCTCAAATTGTGATTTTAAATGAAAATTCCAGGGCGATCGACCAAATTACTAACGCCTTGGCAGATAAAAAAGATATTGAAGCAGTTCATATAGTTTCTCACGGCAGCGAAGGCAGTTTAAAACTCGGTGCTGACGTACTCAATGAGAATAACCTAGAAACTTTCAGCAATCAGCTCAAACAGTGGGGAAATGCCCTGACAGCAAATGGCGATATCCTACTTTATGGCTGCGACGTAGCAGCCGGAGAAGTTGGAGAAAACTTCGTAAAGCGCCTCAGTGAAATAACAGGGGCAGATGTGGCAGCATCTACCGACAAGACGGGGAATGCAGCACTAGGGGGCGACTGGGAACTGGAAAAAACCACCGGTTCAATTGAAGGCGGACTTGCCTTGTCCAGCGAAGTGATCGCAACCTATGCCGGTGTTTTAGCCACAGCCGTTCAATTTGACCTCACATCAGTATTCGATGGCGATGTCATTATCAACTACACGGGAGGAGTCACAGACACGACACAGAGCGGACTGGATTCCTCGGGGGGAACCCTAATAACTCAGTCCTTTGCCACATTTAAAGCCGGTGCTAATGGGAACGGTTTACCCGACAACGGCTTTTTCGCCACGAATGCTTACCATCCCGACGTTCAGCTAGGCTACAACAACACCAATAACGGCAACAACGCCAAAGTCCTCACAGCTAACGGCACATCCTTTAACTTTGCAGTTACGCCCAATAAGTATTCAGAAATCCACCTGTTGGCCACCAGTTCCAATGGCGACGCTGGGATGCAGGTGACATTTAACTATAGCGATGGCACTACTGGGACAGCCACAGCCACAGTTCCCGACTGGTTTAACGAAATTACCACTGAATCATTTTCCAGTTACTATCTGATTGACGGAAGGGATAGGAGCTTTGATACAACTGGAACAAGTTATCATGATGCCAACGATGTTGCCCTATTTGGGTTTGGGTTCAATCCTAACCCAGCCAAAACGCTTCAAAGCATTACCGTCACTAAAACGACGGGTTCGTTAGCTACTAATTATCTGGGAGTTTTGGGAGCCACAGGTGTTTTAGAGACCACACCGCCGACAGCCGCCAGTTTCACCCCCGCAGATAACGCCACTAATATTGCAGTTGCTGCTAATTTAGTTGTCACCTTGAGTGAAGCCGTACAAAAAGGCACTGGCAATATTGTCATCAAGAAAGTCTCTGACAACTCAGTGGTGGAAACTATAAATGTTACCTCCACAAATGTCACTGTTACTGGTAGTACCGTCACCATTAACCCAGTGGCAGATTTAGCGCAAGGTACTGGTTACTACGTTGAAATTGCTGCCGGTGCGATTAAAGACTTAGCTGGTAATAATTATGCCGGCACTACAGGCGCAACAGCCTGGAACTTCACCACCGCTGACACCACACCGCCCACCGTCAGCCTGACTTCGGGCGCCGCCGCCACCGTCACCGCAGCGTTTCCCGTCACCGCCACCTTCAGTGAAAGCACAACCAACTTTATCGCAAGTGATATCACCGTCACCAACGGCACCGTCAGCGGCTTTAGTGGCACCGGCACCACCTACAACTTCACCGTCACCCCCACCGGTCAAGGAACTGTCACGGTTAACGTCCCTACTGGGGTCGCCACCGATGCGGCTGGAAATAACAACACCGCCGCCACCGCCTTAACCCGTACCTTTGACAGTATTGCTCCCACCGTCAGCCTGACTTCGGCAGCCGCTGCCACCGTCACCGCAGCGTTTCCCGTCACCGCCACCTTCAGTGAAAGCACAACCAACTTTATCGCCAGTGATATCACCGTCACCAACGGCACCGTCAGCGGCTTTAGTGGCACCGGCACCACCTACAACTTCACCGTCACTCCCACAGGGAGTGGCACAGTTACAGTTAACATCCCCGCCAATATAGCTACGGATGCCGCCGGCAACAACAATACAGCGGCCACTGCTTTGACGCGCACGGCTGATACCACAGCCCCCACCGCTGCCACTTTCACCCCCGCAGACAACGCCACCAGTGTTGCAGTTGCTGCTGATTTAGTTGTCACCTTGAGTGAAGCCGTACAAAAAGGCACTGGCAATATTGTCATCAAGAAAGTCTCTGACAACTCAGTGGTAGAAACCATTGATGTCACCTCAGCCAATGTCACCGTCAGCGGTAGTACAGTCACAGTTAATCCCACAGCGGATTTAGTTGAGGGTACTGATTACTACGTTGAAATTGCTAGCGGGGCGATTAAAGACTCGGCTGGTAACAATTATGCCGGCACTACAGGGGCAACTGCTTGGAATTTCACCACTGCTGTCGCCGCTGATACCACAGCCCCCACCGCGGCCAGTTTCACCCCCGCAGACAACGCCACCACTGTTGCAGTTGCTGCTGATTTAGTTGTCACCTTGAGTGAAGCCGTACAAAAAGGCACTGGCAATATTGTCATCAAGAAAGTCTCTGACAACTCAGTGGTAGAAACCATTGATGTCACCTCAGCCAATGTCACCGTCAGCGGTAGTACAGTCACAGTTAATCCCACAGCGGATTTAGTTGAGGGTACTGATTACTACGTTGAAATTGCTAGCGGGGCGATTAAAGACTCGGCTGGTAACAATTATGCCGGCACTACAGGGGCAACTGCTTGGAATTTCACCACTGCTGTCGCCGCTGATACCACAGCCCCCACCGCTGCCACTTTCACCCCCGCAGACAACGCCACCAGTGTTGCAGTTGCTGCTGATTTAGTTGTCACCTTGAGTGAAGCCGTACAAAAAGGCACTGGCAATATTGTCATCAAGAAAGTCTCTGACAACTCA